>NZ_JARGEE010000009.1:0-52777 GCF_033794485.1 Streptomyces sp. MB09-02B | reverse complement strand
GTTCCGGGGGTGGTGGGCAGGGGGATGCCGGTCAGCGCGGAGAGGTCGTCGGCGGGGACGTCGAGCAGTACCGCGTAGTCCGCCAACAGGTCCGGGGTGAGGGGCTTACGGCCATGGCCCACCTGGCCGAAGGTGGAGGCCGCCCAGTACCGGTAGGTGACCGTATGGAAGGTACTGGCGATGGCCGGCCAGTTGAGATTCCGGTTGTGCAGCATGGACATGAGAAGGGCCCCGGGCCCCGGAGGGTAACGACGGCCCGGCGGGGTTTCCGGGACGGGCCGGGTGCGCTCGGCCTGGGGCAGGGACGCGACGAATCGGCGCAGCGTGTCGAGCTGCTGCGGCGGGAGGTCGGCTGCTTCCCGGAGGACACCGGTGATGGCGCGTCCGGCGGTCGCGTCCACCGGGGCGAGGTCGTCAGGGGTGTCGGTGCCCGCGATCGCGAAGACATCCGCCGCGTGGAGGCCGAGGGCGGGTGCGAGCCGCCGGAGGAGGGGCGGCGCCGGTGCCTCGCCGCCGTGGAGGACTGCCGTCAGCTCGCGCTCGGGGACGTCGACGTGCCGGGCCAGGGCGGCCGGTCGCAGCCGCCGGTGAGCGAGCAGCCGCCGTAACCGCGCACCGAAGTGGTGTTCCCCCACCGTCGCCCCCACCATCGGGTCAGATTAGGCCGACGATCGCCCCGAGACCGACGGAACCGGCGGAACCGAAGAAGCGGACGTGCCCTCGCCGGGGAACCCGCGTTCCTGCTGAGCAGCAGCCGACTCGCCCCGTAAGAGGCGCGTCGGACGCGGCGCGGGCACGGCGGAGGGCCGCATCCCCGGTCCCGGGGATGCGGCCCTCGACTGCCTTGCCCAGCCGGCCGCTTACTTGCGGATCAGGCTGCGCAGCACGTACTGCATGATGCCGCCGTTGCGGTAGTAGTCGGCCTCACCGGGGGTGTCGATGCGGACGACCGCGTCGAACTCGACGCCCGTGTCGGTGGTGACCTTGACCGTGCTCGGGGTGGTGCCGTCGTTCAGCTCGGTCACGCCGGTGATGGAGAAGGTCTCCTCGCCGGTCAGGCCGAGGGAGTCGGCAGACTGGCCGGCCGGGAACTGCAGCGGCAGGACGCCCATGCCGATGAGGTTCGAGCGGTGGATGCGCTCGTACGACTCGGTGATGACGGCCTTGACGCCGAGGAGCGCGGTGCCCTTGGCGGCCCAGTCGCGGGACGAGCCGGAGCCGTACTCCTTGCCGCCCAGGATGACCAGCGGGGTGCCGGCGGCCTGGTAGTTCTGCGACGCGTCGTAGATGAAGGAGACCGGGCCGCCCTCCTGCGTGAAGTCGCGGGTGTAGCCGCCCTCGGTGCCCGGCGCGATCTGGTTGCGCAGGCGGATGTTGGCGAAGGTGCCGCGGATCATGACCTCGTGGTTGCCTCGGCGCGAGCCGTAGCTGTTGAAGTCGCGGCGCTCGACGCCGTGCTCCGTGAGGTACTTGCCGGCCGGGGTGTCGGCCTTGATGGCACCGGCGGGAGAGATGTGGTCGGTGGTGACCGAGTCGCCCAGCTTGGCGAGGACCCGGGCGCCGGTGATGTCGGAGACCGGGGTGGTCTCCATCGTCATGCCGTCGAAGTACGGGGGCTTGCGGACGTAGGTCGACTCCGCGTCCCACTCGAAGGTGTCGCCGGTCGGGATCGACAGGGCCTGCCACTGGGCGTCGCCCGCGAAGACGTCCTGGTAGGACTTGGAGAACATGTCCTCGCCGATGGCGTTGGCGACGACGTCGTTGACCTCGGCCTCGGTCGGCCAGATGTCGGACAGGAAGACCGGCTTGCCGTCCTGGTCGACACCGAGGGCGTCCTTGGTGATGTCCACCTTCATGGAGCCCGCGAGGGCGTACGCGACGACCAGCGGCGGGGAGGCCAGGTAGTTCATCTTGACGTCGGGGTTGATCCGGCCCTCGAAGTTCCGGTTGCCGGAGAGGACCGAGGTGACCGCGAGGTCGTGGTCGTTGACGGCCTTGGAGACCTCCTCCGGCAGCGGTCCGGAGTTGCCGATGCAGGTGGTGCAGCCGTAGCCGACGAGGTTGAAGCCGACCTTGTCCAGGTACGGGGTCAGGCCCGCCTTGTCGAAGTAGTCGGTGACGACCTTCGAACCCGGGGCGAGGGTGGTCTTGACCCACGGCTTGCGGGTCAGGCCCTTCTCCACGGCCTTCTTCGCGACGAGCGCGGCGGCGACCATGACGTACGGGTTGGAGGTGTTGGTGCAGGAGGTGATGGCCGCGACCGTCACCGCGCCGTGGTCGATCTCGTACGTCGAGCCGTCGGGGGCGGTCACGGTGACCGGGTTGGACGGGGCGCCGTTCGGGGCGACGGCCGGGGAGTCGGAGGCCGGGAAGGACTCCTGTCCGGCCTCGTCCACGGAGTCGACGTAGTTGCGGACGTCGACCTTGAACTGCTCGGCGGCGTTCGCGAGGACGATGCGGTCCTGCGGGCGCTTCGGGCCGGCGATCGACGGGACGACCGTCGAGAGGTCGAGCTCCAGCTTCTCGGAGAAGTCGGGCTCGGCGGCCGGGTCCAGCCAGAGGCCCTGCTCCTTGGCGTACGCCTCGACGAGCGCGAGCTGCTGCTCGGAGCGGCCGGTGAGCTTGAGGTACTTGATGGTCTCGCCGTCGATCGGGAAGACCGCGGCGGTGGAGCCGAACTCCGGCGACATGTTGCCGATGGTGGCGCGGTTGGCGAGGGAGGTGGCGGCCACGCCCTCGCCGTAGAACTCGACGAACTTGCCGACGACACCGTGTTTGCGGAGCATCTCGGTGATCGTGAGCACGAGGTCGGTGGCGGTGGTGCCGGGGGTCAGCTCACCGGTCAGCTTGAAGCCGACGACGCGCGGGATGAGCATGGAGACCGGCTGGCCGAGCATCGCGGCCTCGGCCTCGATGCCGCCGACGCCCCAGCCGAGGACGCCGAGGCCGTTGACCATGGTGGTGTGGGAGTCGGTGCCGACCAGGGTGTCGGGGTACGCCTGGCCGTTACGGACCATGACCGTACGGGCGAGGTGCTCGATGTTCACCTGGTGGACGATGCCGGTGCCCGGGGGGACGACCTTGAAGTCGTCGAACGCGGTCTGACCCCAGCGCAGGAACTGGTAGCGCTCCTTGTTGCGGCCGTACTCCAGGTCGACGTTCTGCTTGAAGGCGTCGTTCGTGCCGAACTTGTCGGCGATGACGGAGTGGTCGATGACCATCTCGGCCGGCGAGAGCGGGTTGACCTTGGCCGGGTCGCCGCCGAGGGCCTTCACGGCCTCACGCATGGTGGCGAGGTCGACGACACAGGGCACGCCGGTGAAGTCCTGCATGATCACGCGGGCCGGCGTGAACTGGATCTCCTGCGACGGCTGGGCCTGGGAGTCCCAGCCGCCGAGGGCGCGGATGTGGTCGGCGGTGATGTTCGCGCCGTCCTCGGTGCGGAGGAGGTTCTCCAGCAGCACCTTCAGGCTGTAAGGGAGGCGCGCGGCGCCCTCCACCTTGTCCAGCCGGAAGATCTCGTACGACTCGTCGCCCACCTGCAGCGTGCTGCGGGCGTCGAAGCTGTTCGCCGACACGACAGTCTCCTTCATTCCATGTGCGCGTACCACCGCATCCTGCCGCCACGCCCCCTTGGCCGATCCGCTAAGGTATGGCTAAGTTAGGTACCCCTTACCGGGGTGGCGGCCGCAGTGCGCCTCGGCAGATATCTCGATGTCGAGATAACAGTAGTACATGGGCGCGGGCTGGTCATGCCCGGCCCGATGTGGCGTGCGCCAATCTCCGTGCCGTCGCCCCGCTCGTCGGCGGCCGGAACGGGAAATCTCGGTTGATCCGCACTCTGGCGGATGAATACTGGCTGTCGTCCCCGTCGATGCGGTCCGGTCCGCGTTCGATGTCCTCGCACGGGACCGGGAGGGCCTGCACGCATGACCATGCACGTCGACCAGGTGGACGTGACCACCGAGATCGTCGAGTCCCTGGTCCGGGAGCAGTTCCCCCGGTGGCGCGGCGAGGCGATCCGGCGCGTGGCGTCGACCGGGACGGTCAACGCCATCTTCCGCGTCGGTGACGGCCTCTCCGCGCGTTTCCCCCTGCGTCCGGCCGATCCCGCTGAGGCGCTGGCGGTCCTGGAGCGGGAAGCCCGGGCGAGCGCGGAGCTGGCCGAGGTGTCGCGGTTCCCCGTCCCGGAACCCGTCGCCCTGGGAGAGCCCGGGGCCGGTTACCCCATGCCGTGGTCGGTCCAGACATGGCTGCCGGGCACGGTGTCCTCCGCTGCCGACCCGAGCGGCTCGGACGCTTTCGCCGAGGACCTCGCCGTCTTCATCGCGGACCTGCGGGAGGCCGAGACGCGGGGCAGGGTCTTCGACGGCGACAATCGTGGCGGCGTCCTCACCGACCACGACGCGTGGATGGCGAAGTGCTTGGCGGAGAGCGAGGAGCTGCTCGACGTGCCCCGGCTGCGCGGGCTGTGGAGCCACTTTCGGGAGTTGCCCCGCACGGGCGCCGACGTGATGAGCCACGGTGACCTGATTCCCGGCAACGTACTGGTCGCGGGAGACCGGCTCGGCGGCGTACTCGACACCGGCGGGTTCGGCCCGGCCGACCCCGCGCTGGATCTGGTCGGCGCCTGGCACCTGCTGCGGACGGGCCCGCGGGAAGTGCTCCGCCGGGCCCTGGCCTGTGACGATCTGGAGTGGGAGCGCGGCAGGGCATGGGCGTTCGAACAGGCGATGGGTCTCGTCTGGTACTACGTCGAGACCAATCCGGCGATGAGCGGCCTGGGACGCCGGACACTCGATCGGATTCTGGGGTCGTCGGAGTGATGCGGTGTCACCCGGGTCGAAGGCTTGTCGGGTGAACGCGGTGTCGGGCGCTCCCTCTCCCTACCCGGTCCGCACGAAAAGGCAGAACGGGTGGCCCACCGGGTCGTAGAGGACCCGCACATCGCCCTGAGGCTGGAAGTCCGCCACGGTGGCCCCCAGGGCGCGGGCGTGGTCGACGGCTGCTGGCAGATCGTCCACCTCGATGTCCAGGTGCGTCATCATCTGCTGTTCGGCCCGCGTCGAAGGCCACCGCGGTCGGGTGAAGAGCGGCTCCGTCTGGAACGACAACCCGGCACTGCCGTCGGGGGGTGCGATCTCTACCCACGCCGGGTGGTCCTTCCGCACCGGCCACCCGAGCAGGCCCTGGTAGAACCGCGCCAGTTCGCGAGCGTCCGGAGCGTCGAGAGTGGTCGCGGCCAACGTGAAGCGCGGTGGGGATTCCATGCAGTACTGCTGCCCGGTTTCGCCGCACAGCACCGAAGGAAGCGGCGTCTTATTGCGTTGCGGGGCGTTTCCCGGGCTTCCTAGCATGGCTGTTCCCCATGGTGACTCCCCACGGTCGCTCCCCATGGGCCCCTCCCCATGGTCACTCCCCGTGGGTGGGGGACGAGCCCTGTCCGCGGCCGTGCCGACGGATCGGAGATCCCACGCGATGACGTCCCACCTTCACGCGCTCAGCTTCGACGCGAACGACCCGGTCGCTCTCGCGCACTTCTGGGCCGGCGTCCTGGACCGGGAGACCACCGAGGACCCCTACGGAGGCATCGCGCTCGCCCCGGACGAGGACACCTCGCTCCGGCTGCGCTTCCTGCCCAGCCAGGACAAGAAGACCGTTCCCAACCAGATGCACTTCGACCTGACCAGCACATCCCTCGACGACCAGCGGCGGATCGTGGAGCGGGCACTGGAGCTCGGCGGCCGTCACATCGACATCGGCCAGCTCCCGGAAGAGACGCACGTGGTCCTCGCCGACCCCGAGGGCAACGAGTTCTGCGTGATCGAGCCGGGCAACAACTTCCTGGCCGGCTGCGGACTCGTCGGCGCGCTCGCGAGCGACGGTTCGCAGGAGGTCGGGTACTTCTGGAGCCGGGCGCTGGGCTGGCCCCTGGTCTGGGACCAGGACGAGGAGACGGCGATCCAGTCACCGCACGGCGGCACGAAGATCACCTGGGGTGGTCCGCCGCTGGCCCCGAAGGTCGGGAAGTACCGCCTCCACTTCGACCTCGTCCCGTCCGCCGACAGCGACCAGCAGAGCGAGATCGACCGGCTCGTCGCGCTCGGCGCGGCCCCCGCCGACATCGGCCAGGGCCCGGTCGACTGGGCGGTCCTGGTCGACCCCGACGGCCACGAGTTCTGCGTACTGCCGCCCCGCTGAGGCAAGTACCCCCCGGCCGAGCCCAGTTGCCGTACGCGGGAGGGATGCGGACCGAAGAGCGGGGTACCCGTCGGGCATCGGGAAATCGGGAAGGAGACAGTCATGCCGCTCACGTTCCGCAAGAGCTTTCAGATCCTGCCGGGTGTGCGACTGAACATCAACAAGCGCTCCTGGTCCATCACCACCGGCGGCCGCAACGGCCCCCGCCACACCCACAGCAGCACGGGACGCCGTACGACCTCGATGGACCTGCCCGGTCCCTTCGGCTGGCGCCGCACCCGCAGCGCGCGGCGCCACTGAGCCAGGCTGACGCTCCATCAGCTGACATCGCGCGACATCACCTGAACGGCCCCGCGTCACACCCCCAACAGACCCCCCAAGAGGCGTCATCTCATATCTGAGATAACCTCTCCCTCATGGCAGACGACTACCTCGAACGCATCGGCAAGCTCATCCGTGACGCACGACAGCACCGTGGCTGGACTCAGTCGCAGTTGGCGGAGGCGCTCGGGACGAGCCAGAGCGCGGTGAATCGTATCGAGCGCGGCAATCAAAACATCAGCCTTGAGATGATCGCCCGAATCGGTGAAGCCCTCGACAGCGAGATCGTCTCACTGGGCTACGCGGGGCCGATGCATCTGCGGGTGGTCGGCGGGCGTCGGCTGTCGGGCGCGATCGACGTGAAGACCAGCAAGAACGCGTGTGTCGCGCTGCTGTGCGCCTCCTTGTTGAACAAGGGGCGCACAGTGCTGCGCAGGGTGGCCCGTATCGAGGAGGTGTACCGCCTTCTGGAGGTGCTCGGCTCCATCGGCGTACGCACCCGGTGGATCAACGGCGGTGTCGACCTCGAGATCGCGCCGCCGGCCGAGGTGGACCTGGACGCGATCGACGCGGAGGCGGCGCGCCGCACCCGCTCGATCATCATGTTCCTCGGCCCGCTGCTGCACCGCATGGACCACTTCAAGCTGCCGTACGCGGGCGGTTGCGACCTCGGGACGCGGACGATCGAGCCGCACATGATCGCCCTGCGCCGGTTCGGTCTCGACATCACGGCCACCGAGGGGCTGTACCACGCCGAGGTGGACCGCTCCGTCACCCCCGGCCGTCCGATCGTGCTGACCGAGCGCGGCGACACGGTGACCGAGAACGCGCTGCTCGCCGCCGCCCGCCACGACGGCGTCACCGTCATCCGCAACGCCTCGTCCAACTACATGGTCCAGGACCTCTGCTTCTTCCTGGAGGCCCTCGGCGTACGGGTGGAGGGCATCGGCACCACCACGCTCACCGTGCACGGCGTGCCGCACATCGACGTGGACGTCGACTACTCGCCCTCCGAGGACCCGGTCGAGGCGATGAGCCTGCTCGCAGCGGCGGTCGTCACCGAGTCCGAACTGACCGTGCGCCGGGTGCCGATCGAGTTCCTGGAGATCGAGCTGGCGGTCCTGGAGGAGATGGGACTCGACCACGACCGCTCACCGGAGTACTTCGCCGACAACGGCCGCACCCGCCTGGTGGACCTCACCGTCCGCCCCTCCAAGCTCCAGGCCCCGATCGACAAGATCCACCCCATGCCGTTCCCCGGCCTGAACATCGACAACGTCCCGTTCTTCGCGGCCATCGCCGCCGCCGCGCAGGGCCAGACCCTCATCCACGACTGGGTCTACGACAACCGGGCGATCTACCTCACCGATCTCAACCGCCTCGGCGGCCGCCTCCAACTCCTCGATCCGCACCGGGTGTTGGTCGAGGGCCCCACCCGCTGGCGCGCGGCCGAGATGATGTGCCCACCCGCGCTGCGCCCCGCCGTGGTCGTCCTCCTCGCGATGATGGCCGCCGAGGGCACGTCGGTGCTCCGCAACGTCTACGTCATCAACCGCGGCTACGAGGATCTCGCGGAACGCCTGAACACGGTGGGGGCGCAGATCGAGATCTTCCGGGACATCTGAACGGCGCGGTGTCGTGCCCCTTGAAGGCAAGGGGCACGACACCTCAACATGCCTGCTGACCTGCCGATATTCACCTTCACAACCCTTCACTGATCACTGTTGTTTTTCAGCACCTTGTGCAACGCCCGTGCAAGATGATCTTGAATGGCTGACGATACGTCAGGTATCCCTGAGGATCCGTCAGCCTTCACGGAGGGTTGCCGCCGAAGTGGCCCTCAGCGTGCGATGTCGGTCGTGTCGCGCCGACCGCGCCCGGTCGATCACCGGCACCCATGTCGACGCCCCGGCAAGCCACCCTGGCAACCATCATGGTGCTGAGGCAGCGACCTTGCCCGCTTTGGTGCACCGTCGCCGACCACGAGCATCGGCTCGCGCATCCCGCGCCGCCGATAGTCGCGCAGCAGGTCCGCCCAGGACTCGGTGGACTCGCGCAGACCCTCGGTGATCGCGATGAGTTCCTTGGCGCCGTCGATGCGGACGCCCATCAGGACCAGGAGGCTGGAGTGCGTCTGGGACAAGCGGATCTTGGGATGGACGCCGTCGGCCCAGACGTAGACGTAGTCGGATCCGGCCAGGTCACGGCGCTGGAACTCGGCGTGGTCGGCGGTCCGCTACTGCGTCAGCCGGGTCACCGTAGCCAGCGACAGCCCGGCCGAGGAGCCCAGGAACTGTTCCATCGCGGGCACGAAGTCGCCCGACGACAGGCCGTGCCGTGGAGATAGAGCAGCGGCAGCACCTCGCTGATCTTCGGGGACTTCCGGCACCACGGCGCCAGGATCTTCGAGGAGAACCGCTGACGTTCACCCGTCGTCTCGTCGACCCGCTTGTCGTTCACGCGCGGGGCGGCCACCTCGACCGGCCCGGCAGCCGTGGTCACGGTCCGCGGCCGGTGCCGGCCGTTGCGGACCACCAGCCGGCGACCGGCCTCGTCACGCTGCCCGGCGAGCTCGGCTATGTACTGGTCCACCTCCGCCTCCAGGGCGGCTGCCAGCATCCGCCGAGCACCCTCGCGGACGATCTCGTCGATCAGGGAACCGGCCTCGGTGGTGCCGTCTTCGTTGACTACGCTGAGCACGGGCGTGCCTTCCCGACCCGCGTTCGCAGCGCGGCCCTACTCGGTGACTTGACGATCACTCACTCGGGAAGGTAAGCCCTTCGTGCGTCCTCCAGAGGGGCTGATCCACAAGTTTTGAGCTTGACTCTGTCGGGGATCTTTGATGGTCGGGCTCAGGTTCCGAGGGTTCGCCAGGACTTTGACCGGGGGATCTTGTTCTGGTCCAGGAAGTTCTGAAAGGCGGTCGGCGGCCTTGGCGAAGAGGGTTCCGCGGTCGCTGACCGGCTGCTGAGTCGTTCGATGTTCACGGCGATGGCCGTGAGTACGTGTTGCAGGTGGGTTTTCGGCTGTCCTCGGTAGCGGCAGTGGCGCATGCCGTGTCCGTGGGCGAACTCGTTGATGGTGCCCTCGACTCCGGAGCGGACCGCGTAGCGGGTCTTCCAGTCGAGTGTCTGCTGCTCAGCGCGGACGCGGAGTTGCAGGTCGCGGAGTTCTCGTGGGGGAAAGCCCACGGTCCGGGCGCTGTCGGCGGTGGTGGTGCAGCGGGTGCGGGCCGGGCAGGGACGGCACTGGCTCTTGAGGAACCGGGCCACGATCAGCGGGGCGGCGGTGGGCGAGGATGTCGGGTAGGGGCCGTGCCAGCCCGCGCTGACCTGGCCCTGGGGACAGGTCAGCCGTCGGCGGTCGAAGTCGATGTGGAAGTCGTCCCGGTCGAAGCTCTCGTTCTTGCGGTGCTGGCGGGTGGGGTTGCCCGGCAGTGGGCCGCTGACGGTGATCCGGTGTTCGCGCTGGGCTCGTTCCAGGTGGACCAGGGAGGTGTAGCCGCCGTCGACCAGGTGCTCGGCGGGCAGCAGCCCGCGACGCGCCAGGCGGGTGTGGATACCGGGCAGCGCCTGCCCGTCGTTCGTGGTGGCCACGTCCGTGATCACGTTGACGCTGTCGGAGGCACACGTCTCGGTGACATGTGCTGCGAACCCCTTCCAGCTGATGATGTGCCCATGGCGGACGTAGCGCGCCGTAGTGTCGTAAGGAGAGACGACCGTCGACGAGGAGGGCGGCAGGCCGCCGTCGTCGGCGGTGCGCCACCGTAAGCGGCCTGCAGAGTCGCGGTAGTAGTTCTGCACGACGATCTGCCGCAGCGCCTCGGCCTGCGGGCACGGCCGGTAGCCGGGTCCGTGCTGATGGAGGCGTTCCAGCAGTCGGCAGGCGTCGTCACCGGCGGCGAGGATCCTGGTCTTGGGCCGGGTGGGGTTCTTGCCCAGACGGACAGGACGGCCGTAGCAGCGCCCCCAGTCCTCATCGACCAGGCAGTCCAGGAGATGAGAAGCGGTGCGGGCCACTTCCTCCAGGACGGCGCGGACAGCCTCGGTGACCAGTTCCAGCCGGGTCAGGTCGCGCACCGCGGCCAGGACGTGGGTGGAGTCGGTGCGCTGCGTGGTGCGTTCTCGCACGAGACCGGCCCCCTTGAGACGGGCCAGAGCGAGGTCGAGGAGGCGGTCGGCGCGGTCGCCCTCGGCGAGACGGTCGCGGAAGTCGGCCAGCACGCTGTGGTGGAAGCCGGGATCGTCCAACTCCAGGGCCATGGCGTACTTGAAGTCGATGCGGCAGCGGACCGCTTCCGCGGCCTGACGGTCCGACAGGCCGCGCAGGAAATGCAGCACGCAGACAGCCGCCAGCTGGGCGGGCGACAGGCCCGGACGCCCGTCCCGCGGGTACCAGTCGGCGAAGTCCTCGTCGCACCACAGCCCGTCGAGGCGGTCTCTCACCCACATCGCCGTCGTACCACCCGGGTTACTCGCCCGTGCGATCTGCGCGGTCAGAGAAGGGACTTGCTCACCGGAACGGGGACGGAGCGACAACGGACACCTCAACAACTGCATCGGCCTTCGAAACAGCCACGAGCATGCCCGCTGATCATGCAGGCGCACCGGCAAACTCCAAGATCCCCGACAGAGTCAAGCTGAGCATTGCTCTGCCGGACACCGCCAATCACCACGCGCATCCGACCGCGCTCGCACGACAAGGAGATGCCCCGGGACGAGTGTCGTCAGGTGAGTTCCTGACGACACTCACTACGTCGAACCGGAGCCTCACGGCTTGGGGAGCAGCCCCATGAGTGCTTCAGCCAGGGCATCGATCGTCGGGTAGTCCCACAATATGGTCGCTTCCACCTCGATCTCTAGGTAGTCCTCGATATCCCCGCAGAGCGTGAGCACGTACACAGAGTCCAACCCGTAGTTCTGCAGGGGTACACCGGTTTGAACATCCACAGCATCGGAGGGGATGTACTCCCTGACGCGCTGCGTGAGCCAGTGACGTAGTGCGTCCGCGGTGACAGCCTGGGCAGGTTCGACGGGCATGGACGAGTGGGACAAGGGTTCCTCCGGCCTTTGTGGGCATTGAAAAGAACAGGGGTGTCGGTGGGAGGTCAGCAGCCCGTGGCCTGGCAACTGAGGTCGAACGTCAAACCGGCCGCTTCCCGGCGGAGGAGTTCGCGGTACAGCGGCTCCACGAGCTCGGGAGGCAGTGGGCCAACGCGTCTGCCCGCGTGTGCGTCGATGCGGTGCAGTGCAGCGACGACCCAGACCGGGTCGGCGACGTGATCACGACGTTCGTGGTTGTGCCACCAAAGGTTGAGAACGGCCGAAGCGGCGAGTATTTCGCACCAGCGTTCGGCGAGGTCGAAGCTGCGGGCCGGCGCATCCGGGCCCAGGTCCCTCGGGGTCAGCTTGGCGCACTCGGCGGCGAATTCAGTGAGATCACCGACGGCCTCCTCCGCCCGTTCACGGATGCGCCTCGCCATACCATCGCTCCCCGGAGGGTGTGCGGCGAGTCCGGCGGGAAGAGCACGTGCCAGCGGATCATGTCCTGCGCCAGAGACCCTGAGGGCGTCGAATGAGAGCCCCGGCAGCGAAGCTGTGAGCCGGAAAGTGGAGCCGTCGAGCGATGGGGCTTTGTCGTTCCCCCAGGTACGGCGGGCCGTGACCGGTATCTGCGGCAACAGCGCCGTCAGACAGGAGGCCCGGGAGGCATGGCCGAATCCCGACGGAAGGCCGTCCCGCAGGAGCTTCTGGAACAGAGCGTAGGGGCCCGTCCGAAGGTAGAACTGGGAGCCCAGTAGCCCGGACAGCTTATGGAGTGCCGCCATCAGCGTCTTCGGCACGAAGGCCTTCGTCGCTGCGGCGTAGTTACCCGCTTGACCGGGGGCCGTGTGCATCGCTCGGGCCGAGACGGTCGTCAACGTGTCGGCCAGCAACAGATCGGCGAACGCCTCGGCCAAGACTGTCCGCGACAGGGGAAGATCGGCAGCGGTTCTTCCGTACAGACGCCGATCGCTCGTGCAGCGGACGGCGGTGCGCAAGGCGGTGTCCAATATCCCGATGGTCATGCCGGGCAGAGCGATCCGGGTGGTCTGGAAAGAGCGGAGCGCCGTCTCCAGGCCGTGGCCTGGAGCACCGACCACGGTTTCGGACGGGACGAGGCAGTCGGCGAATTCGATTCCTCCGAGTTGCACGCCTCGCATGCCCGCAGTGTGGAACCGGGGCAGCTGACGGGCCTGGGTTGCCGGCAGCTGATCCTTCTTGAGGAAGAGCTGTGAATGGCTGCGGCCGCCCGAGCCCTGTGCCGTGCGGGCGAAGAGCACCATGGCGTCGGCTCGGCCCAGGTTGGCTATGACCTCCTTGCTCCCGTTGAGTCGCAGACCGTTGGGAACCGATGTCGCGGTGACTTCAGCTCGCCCAAGGTCGTTTCCATGCGCCAGTTCGTGGTAGGCGCAGGCGACTTTTGACCCGTCCAGCAGGAGCTTGGCAAGCTCGGACCGCTGGTCGGTACGACCGGAAGTCCATACGTTGACCGCGGCCAGGAGAGAACTCGTCCCATAGCCGAGTCCCAGGGCGGGATCCCGCCGATAGAGGGCACGCATCACGTGGATCAGCCCTTGGAGCCCGGTCAGGCGGCCGCCGAACTCCTGCGGTACGAAGTGCGCGCTGAGCCCGTAGTCGTCCAGCAGCCGTTCACCCTCGGCGAGCATTTCGCGTCGTTCGTCGGCCGCGACGACGCTCTGGATCCCGGTGGGGTTGTCCTCGGCTTCCGCGTTGCCGAAGAGTTCTTCCAACAAGGCGACTGCGGATGCCCCGTCATCCGGTGGGACACGCGTCTGTTCCGATGATGCCGAAATTCTCATGATTCGTATGCTCTTTCGACGGCGCTGAGCAATTCCTCCTGGACGTTCACGCAGATCACTGACGACGTCTTGTCGTCGGGATCGAGTAGTTGTACGGAGCGAGCCAAGGCCGCCTCCAGGCGCAGCCGGACGTCGACGACACCCGGAGCGCGGAGCGCGGGCACGGCGGTGAGCAGGAGCCCAAGAGCCGAAGCACCCGCGAAACACAACTCGTATCTGCGCGCCAGAGCGAACGCGGCGGCCGGCACGTCCCGGGGCGTCGGGCGTACGTCGGCCATGCGGTGCAGAACCTCGTCCGCGGAGCTCAACAGGTGCTGTGCCAGCGTCACCGTTCTGGCATGGAAACGACCGTCCGCGGCCCGCCGCACCATGTCGGGCAGCCCCTGGACGACACTGCAACCGCCCCGGCCGAGCACACGAAGCAGCGAACCATCCCACGCGGGCAGAGAAGCCGAAGCGTCAGTGGTCATGCTGAGCGCCGTGGCATCGTAAGTGGCCTTTTGGTACGACCGGACGAGCGCTGGGAACTGATTGATCAACGAAGCCCGACTCACGGCTGTGCTGCCGTCGAATATCGGCACGATCCGGTGATCCCGCTCCAGTTTTTGGAACTCACCGTGGGCATACGTCTCTGTCAGAAACCCGCGCGCTCCGAGGAGTTCGGCGCACACATCGATGCTCTCTTGGACCAGTTCGGGAACAGCGGCTTTGACGACCGCCGAGACGACGCCGAGTTCCGCCGGCAGCGCGTGCGCGCTGCGAGCGCCGACGGTGGCCGTCGCTTCCGCCAACTGGAGAGTGGCCAAAGCCGTGGCCAGGGCCCTTCGAGCGTACGGCAGTTCCAGCAATACCTTGCCGTAGAGCTCGCGATCTCGTGTGAACTCCAGTGCCATGCGCAGTGCGTGCTCTCCGGCACCGAGGGACAGCGCGCTGCATATGGTTCGGGTCAACTGGAGTGCGCACAGCACGATCTCGATGCCTTCGCCGACACCGCCCACGAGCGCGTCGTCCGACACCGCAGCGCCTGCGAACGCGATCCCGCTGATGTCTGCGCCGCGGATGCCGTGGGTGGGCTGCTTGGGCAGAGAGCGCCAGCTTCCCGGTGCGAGGGCTTCCTTGTCGACCAGGAAGAGACTGAATCCGCGGGGTCCCCCTTCAGGGTGGGTACGAGCCAGCACACAGCTGTAACGTCCGCGAGTGGCATTGTTGATCAGGTATTTCTCACCGTCGAGGCGCCATCCGCCGTCGCCCGTGCGAGTGGCCGAGAGCCGGCCGGCGAGCAGGTCGCTGCCTCTCTCGGGTTCCGTCAGCCCCCAGGAGACCACGGCACCGTCGAGGACCAGGTCGGCCAAGCGCCGACGTTGGGCGTCGGAACCGCGGACCCAGACCGAGGCGGCTCCAAGAAACGTTTTGCCATGTGCCACGGCAGTGGTCATGTCGTGGCGAGCGACGGTACGGAGTGTTTCGACGAGTTCGGGCAGGCCGCCGTGGGCCCCGCCGAGTTCTGCCGGAACGTATGTGCTTGCCGCTCCGGCGGAGTCCAGCAATCTGCATTCGGCGTCCGGGAACTCCTCCTGTTCGTCGAGGCGCAGGGACCGGGCCGGTGCGAACGGGGCTTCTCGTCCAAGTCCGGCGAAGGCGGCGGCGATCGCGTCGGTGACGGCGATGGGCACGGCGTAAGTACCCGCGAGGGATGGCCCGGTCACGGCGTCCGCGGAGTATGAGGCCGCCGTCGTTGTCATGGTGCGTTCCAAACCGTCGCCTCGCGCAGCGCGGGATCCAGGTCCGCCACCAGGGGCGTGAGCTCATTGGCGAGGAAGAGCTGGCGCATCAGTGAACGTTGCACCTTGCCGCTGGTGGTCTTCTGCACGGTTCCCGGCCGCACCAGCACAATCCCTGCGACGCGCACGCCGAACTCGCGCGAGATCGTGGCCCTCATCAGGGAGGTGAGGCCCCTGAGCCGGGGCTCGTCGAAGTTGCCGCGGATCTCATGGACGACAACGACATTCTCTTCCGGAGCATGGACACCGAATGCCGCTCCGGCCAGGTTCGAGAGCTCGGGGTGCTGCAACCGGAGTTCGTGTTCGAGATCCTGCGGGTAGAGGTTACGTCCGTGGACAATCAGCAGCTCCTTGATCCGGCCGGTCACATAGAGCTCACCGTCCACCACCGCACCCATGTCTCCCGTGCGCAGATATGGTCCGTCACCGTCGGTGGTGCGTGCCTCGAAGGTCACAGCCGTGGCATCGGGACTCTCCCAGTACTCTCCCGTCACGCTGGACCCGCGCAACCAGATCTCACCTACGCCGCGGTCTTCGAGCGGCCGGCCGCTGTCGGGCTCGACGATCAGGACATCGAAGTCCGCCGCGTCGCCGCAACCGACGAGATCACGCGTGGGTGAGCCGGAATCGGCGACGGGCTGCACCTCGTGCTTCTCCAGCGCGGCGGCGTCGACCGTGGTGATCACCGGGCTACGGCCAGTCCGGCCGGACACGAAGACCGTGGCTTCGGCCATCCCGTAGCTGGGAGCGAGGGATTCGGGGCGGAAGCCGGCGGACGCGAACCGCTCGGCGAACGCACGAAGCGTGGCAGCCTGAATCGGCTCGGACCCGTTGACGGCGCACCGCCATCTGGACAGATCCAGGCTTGCCAGTTGGGAGTCGGTGACCTTGCGGACGCACATTCCGTAGGCGAAGTCGGGTGCGGCGGAGTAGTTGACGTCGTGCCGGTCGATTGTGGCGAGCCAATGGTACGGGCGTTTCAGGAAGGCCATGGGTGACATCAGGACTGCACCACCGCCCAAGAACAAGCCGGGAAGCAGTTGCCCCATCAAACCCATGTCGTGGTACAGGGGGACCCATCCCCCGAAGCGCGTATGCTCGTCCAGCCCCAGGGAGCGGCCAAGACTGGCCGCATTGTGCAGCAAATGCTGGTGTCGGACCACGACACCCTTCGGGTTCCCCGTCGAGCCGGAGGTGTACTGGAGGAGCACCGCGTCGTCCCCGGTGACATCTGGCTCCCGCCAGGCGCCGGCGTCACCGAAGTCCGGCGTGTCCGAGGCCCAGGCTCGGACACGGGTCTCCTGGCCCCCGATCCAGCGGTCGGCGTCGGCGAGCTGCCGCGTGTCGGTCAGCGCGATACCGGCCCCCGCGTTGTGCGCCATACCGGTCGCCCGGCGTCGCTGATGCTGGAACTGACCGGGCATGGGAGCGGGGACAGCAATCGCTCCCGCGTAGACGCAGCCGAGGAAAGCGGTGACGAAGGACAGGCCGGGTGGGTGCAGCAGCATGACCCGATCGCCTGTCGCGCCCCGGTCCTGCAGCCAGGACGCGATACGACGGGCTTCGGCATCGAGTTGGCCGAAGGAGAGGGCGGCCCATCCTTCGGCGGCGTCATGATCGTGGATGAACCGCACCGCCTCGCCGCTTCCCCGCTCATCGGCGTATCGACGCAGTAGGTGCACCGCGGTGGGCTCATGCTGAAGCCAAGCAGTCATGGTTGGTTGTCCTTGCCTTGGAGTGCGATGGCGGAGACCCGGGCGGCTCGAGGACCGCTGTTTCAGCCCGCCGGTGCGCCATGCGGCTCGGGGCGGCAGTTCCGGGCGGCCTCGACGAACGCCAGTTCAAGCTCACGCAGGGCGTTCTGTATCGATCGAGGCCCTAGCACGGCGGTGTCGGCGGACAGAGTGACTTCCCAGCGGTCCCCGCTCTCCGCCAGATGGACGGTGATGGCCTCATGGCCATGAGCGTCTGTCTGTTCCACCCATCGGAAAACACTGCGCTCGATTTCCCGCTCCAGATCCTCTGCCTGTGCCGGCTGGAGCGGCTCGCGGTTCGTGCGCAGATCATTGAACCAGCAAGCCCGGTTGAGCGGCGTGTGATCGGCTCCGCTGTCCTCGATACGGGTAAGCAATTCAGGTTTGGAGTACTGCGCGTAGCGATAAGTCGAAAGACTGGCGTAAGCGGCCCGCCGGGCGAGTTCGATGAGATCGGCCCCCGAGGTGTCGACCGTGAAGAGACCCTCCAGTGCGACAGGACTCACACTGCTCCGATAAGGCTCGCGCAGCCGGTTGTTGAACATCACCATGAGGCACGGCTGGTGGGTTCCCGTGTATCGGCCCACTGCCCACGAGACCCCGGCCAGCACGACGGCAGCGCTGCTCACCCTGCTCTCCCGAGTGAGGACACCAACAGCGCCAGGCAGCGCCCTGGAGACGAGCGATCCCTTCCAGTGGCGCGGCGACCGGAGATCCCCCAAGGCGGGATCCGTACTCATTGGGGGGGCTTTGCGCAGAGTTTCCACCCAATAATTTATGGAGCGCTCCGCTTCCCGCCTTCCCCTTTCGGAGCGCTGTAATCGCGTTAATTCCAGGAGGGTAGGAGCCGACGGCATCGATTCCAAGGAATCCTTTTCGAGGAGTCGTATCAGCTCACGCTCAACAAGGCGTAAACCTTCGAAATCAGCGACCAAATGAGACACGACAAATGCGACTAACCGAGGATTTCCTAAAGTGCCCACAACCGCAATACGCAACGGCGGCTCGCTCTCATGACGGAAGCTGTGGGATTTCATTTCGGAGGCAAATTTTTCGGCGACCTCACCGGCTTCTTCGTCACTTGCCTCCAGCCATCGGACCGGTATACGGACCGGACCGAGCGGTCGATACCACACCGTACCGTCTGCGGCCTTTCCGTAGACGCTGCGCAGCGATTCATGGCGTTGAACCAGGGCGGACACCGCTCGGTGAACGGCTAATGGCGTCGTCGAGGCCGGCAGGCTGATGACCCATGAGAGATTGAACTGTTGGTCCCGACCGTCCAGGTCGGCCATGGCGTCCCATATCGCGCGCTGACCCCAGGTGACCGGCGCCGGCTTCCCTTCGGGTAATTCAATGAAGATCCCCGGGACGCTTGCGGATGTGATGCGGTGCGCAGGGTCTCGTTCGTGGGTCACTGTCAACCTTTCATCCTGCTGCTTGCGCAAAAACAGTGATGCGACAGAAGGGAAACTGGCAGTGATCACGAGTCTATAGAAAGCGATTTCGCGCGTCAATCATGGATCTTCGATGAGGACGGCTTCACAGGCCTGTCGCCAGCGCGACATCGGACATTCCAGGAAGGGGCGACCCTATTCGACAGGTTCGTAATCGATGACGCAGAGAGCTGTGTCGGCGTTGTAGCGTGCGTCACTCGAGCGGCGCCACACAGAAACGCGTAGTCGCGAACCGCCACCCCCGGTTCGGCCGAGATGTTCATCCAGGGCTGCGGAGGCGACGGCGCGAGCGGAGTCCTGAGTCTTCAGCACCCCGGAGAGCAAGGGACTTCGGCTTCCCTCTTCGCTCTCGATACGGAAATACGCCTCCCAGGGATTGTCGCGCAGCAGGCGGCGGACGCGTGATACGGCGATGCCGAGGTCACGCGCGATCTCCTTCGCATCTCGCCCCTGTATATGAGTGTCCACGACGATTCTCAGCAGTGCCGAGTCGACGGCCTGCGCGGCACGGCGGAGCAGTGCGGCATCCGCCAAGGTGCACTCGGAGCTGATCCAGTCGATGACGTCATCCATCTGAGCCGGCCGCTGTCCGGGCACCGAGACCGGGGGGACGGGGTCGCCGGTGCTATACCGATCTCCCGCCTCACCGTCTCCCGCCGCATCGTGTTGAGCATCCGCGGGCTGGCGCAGCTCAGCATCGATCTCGGCTGCGAGACGCGACAAGCCGTGCCGCCCCCGTGCGGAGTACCTCTGCTGAGCCTCGGAGCTTTTTGCGGAATCGTCGGGGTCCTGCGCGGGGTTCTCGGGACCCGTCTTCTCCGGTTCGCCGCGCCCCTGCTCCTCGAAGTCCCTGAATCCCAGGAGCATGTCCACTGCCGCCGACTCGAGAGCGGGCCACCTCAGGATATTCCCTGCGAAGGCCGCGAGTTCGGGGCGTTCGGCCAGATAGAGATCGACTGCGGCCCGGCGTTCCTCCGGGCTTTCCCCGGAGCGCTCATCGGCACCGAGTGGACGCCGGGCGGAGGAATCTTGGCTGAAGGCGGTCAAGCGTAACTCCCGTGGTCTCTGAAGCGGAGGCCGACGCAGAGGAGTTGTTCATCGCGACAACCTCGCCATACGCCTTCAGGGTATGACAGAGGTGATGCACAGTAGAGCCGTGTCCTCGAAGGGAGCCGACGAGAGGCCATCGTCAAGGGGCCGGTCCGGGCGTCGATGCCCGGCTCGCGGGCGGCCAGGGAGCCCGTGTACCGCACAGACAGACGAGACCCGCCGCAGTGGCCACCACCCCCATCCCCCAAACCAGGCTGCTCGCGTCTGGGCATAAATCCCACCAATGGAGGGCCGCGCAGAAGGCCCGTGGTCCCCATGGCTGCGACCAGCGCCAGCACGTCCGAACCCTGGCGTGCCGCCGCCGCATAGACGCAAGGGGTCACGGCCGCGATACCCGGTCCTACACAAGCGAAGCCGGTCAGTGACGCTGTCGCTCCGCCGATCACCAAGGCGAAGGCAAGTCCGGTGCCGGCCAGGAACATGCGCCATCAGCTCACTTCGTTCTGTAATGCCGAGCCGGCGGGGTCACGATGCCAAGGTGGGCGCCCACGGCAGGATCCCAGCGCCTTTGACATGTACAAGGCGTCGTCTCCGTACCCTTGCGGTGGCGGGACATCGGGATGCGCGGTGAAGCCGTGCGCCGACCAGAACTCCTGACTGCCACCGACGGCGACAAGGGAGATCCGCTCGTATGCGCGCGAGCGGGCCGTCAGCATGAGGTGCCGCAGAAGTCCTCCTCCAAGCCCTCTGCGGCGCAGCACTTGCGTGATCACGATGTCGTGCAGGTGCAGATTGCTGGAGGAGACAGCCGTTGTCTCCAGCCCCCGCAGGGCTGGAGACCGGAACTCTGGACAGGGCAGCGCCAGGAGATAGCCGGCCAGTCGTGAACCGACATCGAGCGCGAAGCATGTGCTCGGCGAGGAAGCGGCCCGGGACTGCAACGCGGCGCGTCCCTCCGACAGTCCCAGCTCGGCGTAGGCGGCCGCCTCCATCGCCACGATGCCGTCCCAGTCGCCGTTGGCTATGCGGCGTATGCGAATGTCATCGCTCATCGGCTGCACACTCCCTCAGAGGCACCGATGCAGGCGGTCGCTGTGAGTCCGCCGGGTACGGCTCCTCTGTCCAGGTGTAAGGAAGCGGGGGGAATCCGTTGAACGCCTTGGCCATGTAACTGGTCGAGTAAGCACCGCAGGACAGCACCCAAACGGGATCGCCAGACGCCAGGTCCCTGGGCACCCGGACCAAGGCGTGCTGATCGGAATAGGCGTCCTCGCTGTCGCAAGTGGGGCCTGCGAGGACGGCCGAGACGTACTCCGCGTCGGGATGCGAAGGGAAGCGAAGCCGGTATTGCAGCGCGTCCATCTCGTACAGACCGTTGAACCTGCCACAGCTGAGGTAGAGCCAGTGCTGGCGCTCACCACTGGCGTCCTGTCGCGCGGCCAGCCGAGCAACGTGTGCCCGAATAGCTCCGTGATCGGCAACCAGGTAGCGTCCAGGCTCGATGACAAATCCGAGGTGCGAGCCGTGCCGCTCTCTGAGGCGATGTATTCCCTCGCGTATCACTGCGAAGATCTTGTCGAAGGGGGGATCGAGGGGTATCCCGCGCTTGTCGAGATACCCAGCTGCTGGAAGGCCACCGCCGAGGTTGATCCGGTCGACGCGTATGCCCCGCCGGGCCAAGGCGTTCAGGGTCTGGGTCAGACGGTCGAAAGCCCCGAACCAGGCCTCCATCGACATCTGCTGGGAACCGACGTGTACAGACAGTCCCCACGGTGTCAGGCCCGTGGCACGAGCTGTTTCCAGCACCAGGACTGCCTCGGCAGGCGAGCACCCGAACTTGCGGCTGAGGCCCCAGAGCGCCCCCTCCCCATCAGTCGCGAGTCGGCAGAAGACCCGTGCTCCGGGAGCATGTACCGCTATCGCCGCTACGTCCTCCAGGTTGTCGGTGGCGAACTCCTTGAGGCCGAGCCTGTGGGCGGCTCTGATGTCGCTGTCTGACTTTACGGTGTTGCCGTAGTGCATCCGGCTGACGGGGAAACCGGCCCGGAGCGCCTGACGCATCTCGTGCGGACTCGCGGCGTCGACGCCGGCGCCCTTCGCCGCAAGGCTTGCGAGCACCTCGTCAACGGGGCACGCCTTCAGGGCGAATCTGACTGCGGTGTCCGGGAGTTCACGGCGCAGGGTGTCGTAGCGGCGCTTGATGCCCGTCAGGTCGAAGACGATCTGGTCCTCGGTGGCAGCGGCCAGCGCTTTGAACAAGGGTGCGGTGTCGTCCGTCACCGGAACTCGTTCCATTCCTGCTGCTCCGGGAACCGGTGCGTGGGGGCGGGGGTGTTGTGCGCGCTCTGAACCAACGCTGCCCAGGTCTCGATCAGTAGCGCGAAGTCCTCCATGTCATGTTGCGCTTCGTCCAGGAGCCTCTGCCGACGTGTGATCAGGAGGTCTGCGAGCGTGCTGTATCGGCCACCCAGCTTGCGGTACGACGTGTCGAGAGAGGTGAGTCGCCAAATGTTCTCCGTACGGTCGAGTCGGGTACTTTCGCGTACAAGGTCGGCGATGGCCGACGAGCGGACATGTCCCCGATTGTCGAAGAGGGCTTCGTCGGTCTCGGCCATCCTCTGGTAGATGAAGTTGAAGTAGAGCATTGACAACAGGAACTTGACGAAGCGCATCTGGTACGCCATGAACCCTGGATCGGTGCGGCGTTCACCGGTGTAGAAGTTGACGATGTTGCGGTTGTGCAAGACACCCGGGAGCGCGGCGTCGTGGATGAGATGAATGAGGAAGTAGTCGCTGCCGATGGTGTCAGTGGCAGGTGGCAGTGGAATCCGCTCATGCACTCCGTGGAAGCTGATGTTGCACATGTCCACGCGCATGGGGTCGACGACGGTCAGGACCGAGTGGTCGTGCGTGAACGAGTCGGTGCCGGCTCCCCTGAACGATTCGTCGACGAGCTGTCTTTTCCTGTCCTCGGGCCAGTGGCCAGGTGCCCACAGGCTGACTATGTCGTAGTAAACCCGTTGGTCGATCTTCTCGATTTCGCCGATGTCCACGGACAGTTCTCCCACGAAGGAGCTGCCGACCATCGCGACAGTCTTGTTCGAGTGCGCCGCAGTGAGCGTCGAATCGGAAACGTTGCACGCGGCATCGACCACGCGTTTGCCCAGCGAGGTCAGTTCGTGATGAATCGGGAAGACCTGCTGGCCGCCCACGACTTGGTACCGGCTGTCGGAGTCCCTGCGGTGGATGGATTCGCAGCCCAGGGCTGAACCGATCAGGAATGCACGGTTCGTGCAGGCGCCGTAGGAGAGGGCGTTCGGCAGCATCAGATCCAGAAGCTGGTCGGCTTTCAAAGCCCGAGAACGGGCGATCACCCGTCGGAGAAAATCACGCTGCTCCGTTTCGGGTAGATGATGGACGACGATTCGCGGATTTTTTGGGAGGCTGTCCAACACCGCAGCGTGCTCCCGCACCGTGGGCACGTCGCAGGAATCGAGGACCAATAGATGGACTTCGACATCGAAGTGCTCAACGGCGTAGGTTGCTTCTTCCGCCATGCCCACGAGCGCCGAGGCGCACAGCCGGTTGGTTGGAAGTGTCAGACAGATCTTGCGCATTCCTCTTCCTCCGTGAAGTCGCCGACGGCCTTCCCTTTCCAGGACCTGAGGCCCAGGAGTTTCTCTCCCAGGTCGGTCAGCGTCGCGCGATCGTACCGGTCAGCTTCGGGCCTCCTGACGTCACCGAGAAGCGTCACGTTCCAGTCCGGCGTGCTTAGATTGCGCCACGAATTGATGCGGGACCGCCGCAGGGATTGATGGCACTCCAAGGCCGGCATCATGGACAGATACTGAACCGAACGGACACCGTTCTTGGAGGTATTGGGGGCGACTCCGTGCGCGAGCAGACCGTTCCAGATCAAAAGATCTCCGGCCGCCAACTCCGGTCTCATAACCGGAAATTCCGATCGGTCGATCAGCGGCCGGATCGGGTCACGGTCATCCGGCTGGAGAGCCCGCCAACGGTCGAACTGCCGGAAGAGTTCGGGACAGCACTGGAAACCTCCCTGATCCGGATCGGTGTCGTTCAGAGCGATGATCCCCTGTACCCGCTGCGGAAGAACACTCAGTGAGGTGTCGACATCCCAATGGAGTTCGATGTCGAATCCCCGCTCTCTCGCTTCGATTAACGCGCGGTCGCGGTTGTTGATGTTGGGTGGATTGAGATTGAGTCGATCCAAGGTCACCCATAACTCCTCGCAGTCCCAGACGTCCACGAAGGCGTCGTAGACACGCCGTGTTTGGCGACTCTCCCATATCAGTTGGTGGTGGTAAGCCTCCACAAATCCGTAGATGTGGAGCTCCCGATCGAGGTCCGAGCGGAACTCGCGGTCCTCGTACCACGTCTCCGGGCGTTCGGGATCGAGCCCCTGGAACTTCCACGCGAAACTGAGCAGGCGTTGCGCGGCCGACGGAGGAATCGCCTGCTTCACCACGACGTAGCCGTACGTCTGCCAGAAGGCGAAGTCTTCCTCCGACAGCACCCTGAGCTGGCGTGTCTTGCGCAGGTCCCGCAGGGGTGTCTGCGCGAGATAGGTATCGCCGTCCGAGCTGAAATAGGGGACAGTCGAAGTCGATCGATGAAGATAGGGACGAGGTGACTCCACGTACTCCTCCAAGACAAGTTCCGTTTCTGTTGGATGCTTTAATTTCCACTACAGCGGGGTGCGTTCAACCAGTCCCTGATTTGCGCGGTGGATTTCGCAGACGAGGAAGGCCAGATCCAGGGACTGGCTGCGGTTGAGCCGGGGGTCGCACGCGGTCTCGTAGCGCTGGTGCAGGTCGTCGACGAAGATCTCGTCGCCGCCGCCCACGCACTCGGTGACGTCGTCACCGGTGAGCTCCACGTGGATGCCGCCCGGGTGGGTGCCGAGGCCCTTGTGGACCTCGAAGAAGCCCTTGACCTCGTCGAGCACGTCGTCGAAGCGGCGGGTCTTGTGGCCGGAGGCCGCCTCGAAGGTGTTGCCGTGCATCGGGTCGGTCACCCAGGCCACGGTGGCGCCGGAGGCGGTGACCTTCTCGACCAGCTCGGGCAGCTTGTCGCGGACCTTGTCCGCGCCCATGCGCACGATGAAGGTGAGACGGCCGGGCTCGCGGTCCGGGTCGAGGCGCTCGATGTACTGCAGCGCCTCCTCGGCCGTCGTCGTCGGGCCGAGCTTGATCCCGATCGGGTTGCGGATCTTCGAGGCGAACTCGATGTGCGCGTGGTCCAGCTGCCGGGTGCGCTCACCGATCCACACCATGTGCGCCGAGACGTCGTACAGCCGGCCCGTGCGCGAGTCCACACGGGTCAGCGCCGACTCGTAGTCGAGCAGCAGCGCCTCGTGCGAGGAGAAGAACTCGACGGTGCGGAACTCCTCCGGGTCGGCCCCGCAGGCGTGCATGAAGTTCAGCGCCTGGTCGATCTCGCGGGCCAGCTGCTCGTAGCGCTGGCCGGACGGGGACGACTTCACGAAGTCCTGGTTCCAGGCGTGCACCTGGCGCAGGTCGGCGTAACCGCCGGTGGTGAAGGCGCGCACCAGGTTGAGCGTGGAGGCGGAGGCGTTGTACATCCGCTTCAGGCGCTCGGGGTCCGGGATGCGGGCGGCCTCGTTGAAGTCGAAGCCGTTGACCGAGTCGCCGCGGTAGGTCGGCAGGGTCACGCCGTCGCGGGTCTCGGTGCCCTTGGAGCGGGGCTTGGAGTACTGCCCGGCGATGCGGCCGACCTTCACGACCGGCACAGAGGCCGCGTACGTGAGGACGGCACCCATCTGGAGCAGCGTCTTGAGCTTGTTGCGGATGTGGTCGGCCGACACGGCGTCGAAGGCCTCGGCACAGTCGCCGCCCTGGAGGAGGAACGCCTCTCCCTTGGCGACGGACGCCATCCGGGCGCGCAGCTGGTCGCACTCGCCCGCGAAGACGAGCGGCGGATACGACTCGAGCTCCGCAACGACTGCGCGCAGAGCCTCGGTGTCGGGGTACTCGGGCTGCTGCGCCGCGGGCAGGTCTCGCCAGGTATACCAGCCGCGCGACGGTGCCACTGGAGGCTTGGACATGACGAGGTCTCCCACGAGAGAAAGTTGCGTTGGACGTGAAATGGTTTGTCACTAAGAAGGCTCCACACGACAATGCGGAAAATTCCTGATGGTCAGCAGGTGACGCGATCTCCTTGTATGCCTTCGTATGTGGCACGAAGTGTGGACAGGAGGGGATGTCGCAGGTCGAGCTTCTTGCTGTCGATCGCGCCTATGGGGCGGACCCCGTAGGCACTGTTGGTGGCAAAGGCGGCTTGGAACTGGCCCAAGTCGCTCCGCGTCACGTTGACCACCTCACACCTTGTGTGAGCCTCTTGCAGGAGCCGCATGGTCACCCCGGGGAGAGCCGGACCAGCAGGCCAGATGAGTCGTTCGTTGTCGATGAAACCGATGTTCCACGTGGTGCCCTCGGTCACCTCGCCGTTGACATTCACGAGCAGCGCGTCGTCGAATCCGTCGAGTTGGGCGGCGCGCCGGTGATGAAGAGCTCCGAAAAGGCCGACGTGTTTCACCTCGGGCCGTTCCCGATCGTAGACGGCGGTTCGGACACGCGGAGGGGGTGGCGTCCCTTCAGGTAGCTGTCGCATTATTGCGTGCGCGACGAGTTCGTGCGGTTTCGCCACTGGTCGGCCGATCTCGAATGCTGGGGAGAACAACGTTATCCGCAGCAGGCCGGTGTCTCCCAGCCCCGCCATGGAATGTTTGATTATTTCGCGAATCTGTTCCTGGTTTATTTTCACCGAGAAGAGGGCAACGGAATCCTGGATCAACCGCTCGACGTGGAGTGCCAACCCCTTGACTCTCCCGCCCTCGACATGCATTGTCGTGAAATGTCCATAATTTGCGAGGGCTAGCGTCTTCAAAGAATCAGGGCAAGTGGACAGTTGTATCCGAGTAGTCATTGCCAATAGCGGCCTTTCGTCAATCATCCGAAAAAGATTCTCGAAGTGCCCTTGCCCTGTTGCCGCGCATCGCGTAAAGATTGACTCGCTGGAGTTGCTTCACTGAAGAATCTCCCTGGAGGCGTTTTGCGTGCAGTGCAGATAAATAAATTCGGAGGTCCTGAGGTCCTTCAGGCCGCTGAGGTATCCGAACCTCTAGTCGGCTCAGGACAGACGTTGGTGGAGGTTTCGAGTGCCGGGGTGAATTATGCCGACACGCATCTCGTGGAAAATTCATACATGACCAATCCTCGACTTCCTCTCGTCCCTGGAACGGAAGTCGTGGGTCGCACACCTGACGGGCAGAGAGTCGTCGCGCTGCCGTATGAAGGCGGGTACGCGGAGCGGGTAGCGGCGCCCATCGAGCGGACATTCCCGCTTCCGGATGGGCTGGGCGACCAGGACGCGCTGGCCATGTGTGTTCAGGGA
Source organism: Streptomyces sp. MB09-02B (assembly GCF_033794485.1). Lineage (NCBI taxonomy): Bacteria > Bacillati > Actinomycetota > Actinomycetes > Kitasatosporales > Streptomycetaceae > Streptomyces > Streptomyces sp. MB09-02B. Next base: position 25,911 of record NZ_JARGEE010000009.1, on the reverse strand, counting down.
GTCACCGCTTGGCACCTCCTGCGTGTCTCGGCACGACTGGCCAAAGGGGAGTCGGTGGTCGTGCAGGCGGCCGCGGGCGGGACTGGATCCTTCGCGGTCCAACTGGCCAGGGAGTTCGGCGCAGGCCGGGTCATAGCTGTGGCGTCGACCCGGGAGAAACGTGATCTGGCCATGAGTCTCGGCGCCGACGCGGCCATCGACGGAAGTCCGCAGGGGCTTTCCCAGCGGTTGCTGGACGCCAACAAGGGCCGTCCGGTAGACGTCATCCTGGAAATGACCGGCGGTCGATCGTTTGATTCCTTCTTGGCCTCGTTGGCGCCGTTCGGCCGCCTGGCCGTCTACGGAATCGCATCCAGACTGCCCCCTCGTCCCGTTCAGCCGGCGCAACTGATGTCTTCCTCTCGTGCTGTTGTGGGTTTCTGGCTCCAGCACTGCTTGGAGCAGCCTGAGATGTACGGCAGAGCCCTGTCCGAACTCTTCGAGCTGGTGGGCGACGGCCGTGTGAAGCCGGTGCGCGGCAAGACCTACTCCCTTCGCGACGCACGACGCGCTCACGAGGATCTTCGGTCCCGTGGGTCAGTGGGCAAGCTCGTGCTGGACACCAGGCGCTGAGCCTTGCCCTCAGCGTGCGGGGCGGCCGCACTCGGTGCGGCCGCCCCGCACGCCTACCGTTCCCGGCTGACGGAGACAGCTCAGCCCGCGGCCCTTGCCTGCCAGAAGCCGATGGTGAACACGTTCGCGCGGGCTCCGGCAACGATGGCCTGGGCACCGCGTGCCAGTAGGCTCAGCCGAGCGGGCAGCTGATCCGGAGGCACCGAGCTGGTGAGCTCATCCAGTTCGGACCAGTTGCGTTCGAGGTCACCGAGCTGGGATGCGTCGCACAGTTCCTCGACGACGAAACCCGCGGCTTCCAGGTCCTCTCCAATCTGCCCGAGCGTACTGAGATCCGACAGACCGTGGAGACGACAGATGGGCTCCGCGTAACGCTCTGCGGCCTCCGACGCCACACCCTCGCGCAGGATCCAGTCGAAGCCGAGCCAGCGCGCGTCCTTCCGCAGCACTCTGGCTGCTTCCTCGTGCGCCTGCTTCTTATTGGGTACGTGACACAGGGCCTCGACACTGTAAGCACCGTCGAAGTGCCCCTGGGGAAAGGGGAGTTTCATCGCATCACCCACCTCGAAGGAGGTCAGGTCGTCAAGGCCCCGTTCGACAGCCCCGGCACGGGCCGTCTCCACTCGGCTGGGAACCATGTCCAGACCCGTTACATGGGCCCCGGAGTGCCGTGCCACGGTGAACGCGGGGCCGCCCACACCGCAGCCGATGTCGAGGACCTTCATACCAGAGTCGAATCCGCCGCGGTCGGCGATGATCCGTTCCGTGTTCTCCGCGGCTTCGAGACGGGACTCGTCCCCGCTGTAGACGGCCAAGTGGTGTGCGGTTCCGAAGAAGGACCAGCTGGCGTCGTTCACCAGTCCGTAGTACTCGTTGACGACCCTCTCATGCTCGCGTTTCCGGACAACCGGGTCGGAGACACGACTCTCGAACGCTTCCACCTTGCTACTGGTGCTGGGCCTCATCACCGTTCGATCCTCTCGTCGTCCCATGACTCTCCTCGGATTGCACAGCCGTCGGCCTCTCGGCGGGGACGAGCTCGAGGAGTTGGTATGTGGTTCCGGCGGACAGTGCACTGCTCGAAGATCGAAGGGCGCGGACTTCGATTTCGTGGACAGCCGCCATCTCCTGTAAACGGGCCGAGTTGCCAAGACTGCTGAAGCCCAGAAAAATACGCCCGTTCGGCTTCAGATACTGGGGCGCCTCGGCCAAAAAACGCTTATGAGTCCGATAGCCCGGATCCAGCACTGCCATTTCGACAGGGGTGAGGGCCCGGGTGTCCGCCGGCGCCTCGACAAAGCTGGAGTTCCAATAAATGATGTCGTAGCGGTCGGTAGGCGTGACCGCTGAGAAGAGATCACTTTGTGTGACGTGTACTCGATCCCCCACACCGTGGCGGCGCGCATTTCGGCGGGTGTTCTCGACAGCCGCCGGGTTGATGTCCAAGGCGATGACGCTGTGGCATCCTCGTGTGGCGGCCATGACAGCTGTGACGCCCGCTCCACAGCCCACTTCCAGCAGGTCGTTCCCTTCGGAGAGGGGGAGCCATGCGGTGAAGAGCATGGTGGAGATGTCGTAGACAGGCGCGAAGACATCTGAAAGGAGATCCCACTGCCGACCAAACATCGAGAAGGAGGAAGGGCGCTCATCGGCATCCGTGTTGAGTCGTATGAACTCCTTGACGGGGTCCGGAATCATCGGTCGGTCCTCACCGCCACCACTTCGTCATCCCTCACCGGGAACCTCCCGTTGAACAGATTAAGCACAGGCGCGGCCTTCACGCTGGTCTCTTCGAATTCGGCGCTCGCTTCGGAAAGCGAGGTGATGGCTCCTCCGGTTCCGAAAGAGAACTGATCGTCCGTCATGACCATCGTCCTGATCACCACGCTGAGGTCGGCGGCCCCGGACAGCGAGAAGTAGCCCAGCGCTCCGGAGTAGATCCCGCGCGGCCCCTCCTCCAGTCTGTCGATGATCTGCATGGTCCGGACCTTCGGTGCGCCAGTCATGGACCCGGGTGGGAAGGCCGCCCGCGCACAGTGCACCGCACTGCTGTCGGGCCGCAGCTGGGCAAGAACGGTGCTGACCAGCTGATGGACCGTGGCATAGCTCTCAACGGAGAAGAGTGGATCGACACGAACAGACCCTGTCTCGGCGCACTGACTGAGATCGTGCCTGACCAGATCGACGATCATGAGGTTCTCCGCCCGGTCCTTCGGATCCCGAGCCAGATCACTCCTCAACCGTTCGTCCTCGACCGGATCGTCCGACCGCGGCCGTGTTCCCTTGATCGGCTTCGACTCGACCTCTCCATTGCCCCCCACACGCAGGAACCGCTCCGGAGAGGAGCTGAGAACTGACAATCCGCCGAACTTGAGCAATGCACCGAAGGGGACCGGATTCCGTCGGCGCAGGTGCTGGTAGGACAGCCACGGGTCGAAGTTCCCCCTGCCGTGCAGCATGTTGGTCAGACAGATCTCGTACGACTCACCTGCCTCGATCTCCTTGTGGCACGCGGCGATCAACTCCAGGTACCGTTCCCGGTCGTGCCGGAGCCTCCACTCGTCGACCGAGCCCGGAGAAGCGGGAACGGTGGCTGTGTCGGCGGTGTTCTCCTCGTCCTGGTCGGCGATTTCTTCCAGCCGTCTCCTGGTCCGCTCGAGCCATCTCTTCGCCGACGTGGCGTCAGCGTCCTTCACCAAGGCCAGAAGATAGATTTCGTGCAGCTCGTGGTCGAAGACGACAGCCCGGTCCGCGAAAATCATGCTCGCGTCCGGATACGGCGACCGGTGCCTGGCTTCTCCGCCGCATTCCGCTTTGAGCTCGTAGCCCAGGTATCCCACCCAGCCCAGCGTGAAGTCGAACGGAAGTCTGGGCGCGTCGATCCTGTGTCTCGTCAGGTCCTGGTGGAGCCAGTCGAGGAAGGAACCGGAGACGACCTCTCGTCCGTCCGCCCACGAGACCACGATCTGCCGGCGGTCGACGTGGGCTTCGACAACGCGAGCCAGCGCACCGCTGGCATCTCCCATGAAGGTGAAGCGCCCGCCCAGCTCTCCGGTGCTGCTGCTGTCCAGCCAGAAGGCGTGGGGAGCAGCGGCGTACATCGCCGCGAAGGCGACTTCGGTCGACACTTCGAACGGCAGCTTCTGTACCTCGACCTGCCACTTCGCTATGCCGGATGACGCGTGGCCGCTACTGCTTCGACGGCTTCTCTGCCGAGTCAGGCGCATGAAATTGCGCAGAATGCGCCGTCCATGGTCCGTGCCAATCGACTCAGGATGGAACTGCACACCCCACAAAGGGCGTTCCCGGTGCCGTACCGCCATGAGGATGCCGTCCTCGGTCCAGGCGGTGGCTTCCAGCTCGGGCGGCAGATCGGTCGCGATCAGGGAGTGATAGCGGACGGCCTTGAAGGGTGAGGGTACGCCGGCGAAAAGCTCGTCCCCGTCGTGTACTACGAGTGACTCGCGACCATGGAAGATCTCGGGTGCGGAGGTGACTCGAGCACCGTGGACGTGACATATCCCCTGGTGCCCCAGGCAGACTCCGAGAACGGGGATCTGCGCGTGACGGATGATCTCCGTGCAGATGCCGAAGTCATCGGCCTCGGCCGGGTTCCCCGGCCCCGGCGAGATGACGACGTTGTCGTAGGCCTCGAGCATGGACAGCTCCCAGCCCGGTTCGTCGTTCCTGACGACGGTGGGAGCTGTGCCGTTCATCGCCCCTATGTAGTGGGCGAGATTGTGGGTGAAGGAATCATAGTTGTCAATGATGAGTGTGCGCACCGGTTTCCTTCTGAGCGTGCAGAATTGCCCGATTGCGGATGATCTTCCCGTTGGCATTGCGCGGGACGGTCTCGGACAGCCTGAAGATCTTCGGGACCTTGTAGTCGGCGAGGCGGGTCCGGCACCAACCGAGGAGGTCTGCCGCCGTGAGACTGGTGTCACCACCGACATGGGCCTCGACGACCTCGCCGAAGATGACCACGGCTTCCCGGACGTGCGGATGGAGAAGCAGTACCTGCTCCACCTCTGTCAGGTCGACTTTCAACCCCCCCACCGCGATGACGGAGTCAGCCCTGCCCCGGTAGGCCAGGGAGCCCGTCCGTGCGTCCTGGTCGCACCGGTCGAAAGTTCGCAGCCATCCGTTGTGGAATCGGTCGGCTCGGTCTGCCCAAAGGTAGGGACTGCGGTCCATCCGGATCCGTAGCTCACCTGAGACGACGCCCACTTCGATGCCCGGGGCCGGCCTGCCGATGATCGGAGGCTCTGGTCCCGTGACAAGATCCGCGGCGATCAGTCCCGTCTCCGTCGTCCCGTAGATGGGACTGACCGGCACTCCGTACTGCTGACGGAACTGCGTCCACACCTTGACCGGCAACAATTCACCTGCTGAGACGGCCAGGCGCAGGGACGGAACCGCGCCGCACGCCGAGCGGGCCAGAAGCGCGAAGTGCACGGGCACACCGAAGATCGCACAGGCAGCGGTGGAACGAGCGGTAGCGACGATGTCCTTGGCTCGCATCCGTGGCGGGAACACCATCTCTGCGGCGGAGTTCAGGCCGTGCAGGATTCCACCTACCAACCCCATGGTGTGAATCACAGAGTTCAGCAGGACGACTCGATCCCCGGAGTTCGGCATGCCCTCCAGGGCGGCGTACCTCTGCAGCTCCTGCAGCAGGGAGGCCGGGGTGCGGCCGATGACCTTCGGTTCCCCGGTGGAACCGGAACTCGACTGGACGAGACAGACGTCCTCTGTGGCCGGCCGGCCGGCCGGGCGACGCTCCACGGTGAACGGCACGTCCTCGACGAGGTACATGGCGGCCTGGGGCGGGTAGGTCGCGGACAATACGTACTGAGGTTCGCAGATTCCGAGCAGCCGGTCGACCTCGAACACCGTTGATCGAATGTCGATGAGCATGACCTGGGCGCCGCGGGCCCAGACGGCGAACATCGCATAGAGAAGGGTCAGACTGGGGGGCATGTGGAGCGCGACGGAGGAGCCGGAACCGATTCCCTCGGCTGTCAGCCTCGCTGCCATCGACGCCACCTGCGCCCGTAACTCCCGATAGGTGACCGCGCGATCGGCCACGGCCCAGAGCGCGTCGTCATGGCTTCGTTCGAGGAGTTCCTCGCCCCACCAGGAAACTGAACCGGCGGGTCCCATCAGCTCTCCACTACCACGCGGTCCGGGAAGTTCTTCGCCAGGTAGTCGTGGAAGGCCCTGACCGACGTGAAGGAGTCCAGGTCCGACCGATCCGGCATGATCTCCAACTCATGGCGCTCTTCGAGCAGTTGCTGGATCCATACCAGGGTGAAGGACTCGATCATGATGGGACTGTCGACGTCGGTCTCGACGGGATCACCGCCCATGCTCATGCACTCGACCACGATGTCCCTGACGTCCTCGAGAGTGATCATCTGTGTCTTCCAATCCAGCGGGTAAGGGGTGGATGGGGAGTTCGTAGGCATGGGATCCGCGCGCATCGGCCTCGACTGCGGCACAGAGCGCCGCGAGGCTGTCCAGCCACCCGAGAGGCGTGGGTGGGGGGCGGAAGTCTCGGTCGCCCCGCAGCAAGGTGACTCGTGCCACCTTCTCGCTGCCTTCGAACCGTCGCAGCAGGATGGCGGCGGCCACATCTCCCTGCGGGAGCCGCGGGGGAACGTGATCGCCTGCGGCCAACTCGGCAGCGTGCCGGACCCGTTCGTTCGGCTCTGTCTCTACTCCGATGACGAGAACCTGACTCAGGGACGGGTCGTCCAGCAGAGTGTCAGCGACTGTCAGCGCCTCGGCCGCTGGGTCACGGACAGCCGAAATACAGACCAGGGGCCCATGGATGGCATAGCTCCGGGTCAGGTGGCTGAGAATGGAGGTGCTCACAGACTGAAAGAACAGCAAGGGCTTCGGAGGCTCGTCGGCCACGGCACGCTGGGTCGCGGTGTCCACCGTGACAGCGTCGCCGTACATGGTTGCGAGCACGATCGCTGTTTTCTCGCCGTCCCGTCCTATGTGGTTGTCCGGTGCGCCAGACGGTCCCAGGCACCTGGTGACCACCGTATGGACGAGCGGACCGAACCGGGAGATCGCGAATCCCATGATCCGCGGGAGGCCTTCGGGGGCGGCGCCCGGTAGTCCGGAAGCCGCGTCTCCCCAGGGAGTCAGACAGCCGGCACTCACTGCACTGCGTTCGGACAAGATTTTCGGCGCCAATGTTCCCCCTCAGCGCTATAGGCGTGGTGCGAGATCAAGACGAAGGCGCCCGTAGGCGAGGTCACTATGGGGCGCCGAGTACCAGAGCCGCGTTGGCGCCGCCGAAGGCGGCGTTCAGCGAGAGCGCGTGTGAGACGTTCGTGTCCCTCGCCGTGTGCGGGATGCAATCGACGACGCACTCCGGGTCGGCTTCGAGGAACCCGCAGGTGGGCGGCAGGAGTCCGTCGCTCAGGGCGAGGAGCGTGATCACGGCTTCCACCGCACCTGTTGCCTCAAGCATGTGTCCCGTGCTGCTCTTGGTGGAGCTGACCGGGACCGAGTCGGCGCGTTCTCCAAACACTTGGCGCAGTGCTGCGGCCTCGGCTGGATCATTACGGGGTGTTCCGGTGCCGTGGGCGTTGACGTAGCCGATGTCACGGGCGTCCATCCCAGCTCGGCGCAGGGCAGCTCGAGCAGCTGCGGCTAGCCCCCGCCCTTGTGGATGGGGCTGGATGGGATGGTGACCGTCCGCCGCCAATCCCCAGCCCAGGACTCTGCCAAGGGCTTCAGCCCCCCGCCGCCTTGCGTGGCCCCTCGACTCCAACAGCAGGACTGCGGCCCCGTCGCCATGCAGTAACCCCTGTCGGCCTTTGGAGAAGGGCCGGACCGCGCCGTCGATGGCGAGAGCCTCTCCAGAGTCGAACTTCGCAAAGATGTCTTCTGTGACGAGAAATGAACCGCCACAGAGTACTGAATCTGCTCTTCCGGAACTGATGAGTTCCGCTCCGTACGCGACGGCATTTGTTCCCGCGATGCAGGCATTCACAAATGCCATCCGAGGGTAACCGAGACCGAACTCCCTGGCAAGAAGCTCTGGTAATCGACCTGGCAGACCGTCTACGATGCCGGAATCGCGCGGCCTCTCCCCATCGGCGACTGATTTCCAGAAATCCAGGTTGGCGGAGTGATCGCCGTTGGTACCAAGTAGGACAGGTATATCCGTCCCATCATGCCGGGCCATGGATAACGCATCAACAAGGCACCTACGTAATACGTCCATCTGGGACGGCGCTGGTTCACCGGGGTACTCGGCAGCGTGCTTCGCGTGATAGCGAGATGTATCGAACCGGCTGACTTCGGCAAAGGATGGTCGGCCCGCGAAGACCCCGTTTCGAAGCACTTCTGCACCGAAGCCGAATGCCGTGAAGACTCCGTACCCCGTAACGACGACGTTGTGCAAGCCGAGACCTCCGGGTAGTCGAGCCACGGATGCCCTGCTAGGGCTGCAAGCGCTTTCAACCTATACGGCTGGATGGTGTTTCGCCAGAGGCTCAAGTGAAAGAAGTGTGCACTTGCAAGTTCCAGGTGACTCCTGTCAGCATGCGAGCTACCCGTCATCGTCTGTTGCGACACCTGGGGGTAACCCGTGCAGCGATCAGTTCTGGTCACCGGAGGCAGCCGGGGCATAGGTGCCGCGATTGCCGAAGCCTTCCTGGCCCAGGGCGACAAGGTCGCTGTAGTGCAGAGAAGCGCCAAGGCACCGGAGGGCGCTTACGTGATCGAGTGCGATGTGGCTGATTCTCGCCAGGTCGCGGCCGCATTCAAGGAAGCGCGAAAGGCACACGGACCCGTGGAAGTCCTGGTGAACAATGCCGGGATCTCCGATGACATGCTGCTGATGAGGATGAGGGACGAGCAGTTCTTCCGTGTTCTGGAGACCAACCTGGGGGGCGCCTTTTACGCCACGCGGTGTGCCTATCCGGATATGGTGAAGAAGGGCTGGGGACGTATCATCTTCGTCTCGTCCGTGGTCGGTCTCCGCGGCTCGGAGGGGCAGACCAACTACGCTGCGAGCAAGTCCGCGATGGTTGGCCTGGCACGGTCGTTGGCCAGGGAAATCGGACGGCACAACGTCACCGTGAACGTCGTCGCCCCCGGACTCATCCCCACCACTCTGACGCAGGGGCTCTCCGCGGAGCGCCAGGAACAGATCCTCGCAGAAACGGCGCTCCAAAGGAGCGGTACCCCCGGTGAAGTGGCGTCCGCTGTCACCTGGCTCGCTTCAGGAGGGGCCGGGTTCGTGACAGGAGCGGTCATTCCGGTGGACGGCGGACTTGGGATGGGGCATTGAGCATGGGCCTCGCGGCGAAGGCGCGCCATCTCCCCGTTCTGCCGGGCCGGCCCGGCAGAACCCGCCTCGATGGGCTTCTCGCGCCCCCCCATGCTCCAGGAAGCGTGATCAGCTCCGGGCCGGCCAGCAGGGGCATGATCTCGCCACGTCTCACCTACCGGATGCTGGACGGTATTTCGAACGCCATGGCCGGACGGGACAGGCCGCGGCTTGGGGAGCCGGCGGTGGAATCACGTCGGGAGCCCCGTCTTCTCAAGGGCCGGACAGGCCTGCGTGAGCTGGTCGGAGAGGTCGAGGATGCCTAGGCGAAGGGGCCAGGGAGCCGGACGCCGCCCGTTGCTCCACTCAGGGATCATCCCCCTGATGGTCAGCATCTTCATCGTCGACCTCGGTATTGTCAGCACGTCAGTGGCACTTCCGCTCCTCCTGGTCGAAAAGTACGGTGTGTCTCTGGCGGCCGGTGTCACCTTCGCGATCCGCCTCCTGCCGAGCATCCTCGCGGGCCCTGTGGTGGGTGGGGTACTCGCTGCGCGAGATCCGCGACAAGTCGCCGTCACCAGCACATTGTGTTCGGGGGTGTTCGCCGGGCTGATCCCGGTCAGCCAAGCACTGTGGCAGGTGCAGGTCCTGTCACTCGGGATGGGCATCGCCGCCATGTTCGCCCTTCCGGCCTGGCTTGTGCTACGCCCTGCGGTGATAGCCGAAGGTGAGGAGAGACGCGGCAACGGGCTGCTGGTCGCTGCGCAGCGTGTGCCCACCTTGCTAGGCCCGCCCTTGGTCGGATTGTTCGTCATCGCCGGGAATCTGTCCGTCGTCTTCCTCATGGAAGCGGTGACCGCCGCCCTGGCAGCGGTAATGATCTTCCGCATCCCTCCCCTGCCCTCCGACACCAGCCCTGTCGACGATGCGCGGTCCGGCCAAGGGCTTCACAAGCTGTTGCACCAATACGCGAGGAACACCAGGGCCCTGCTGCGCGTCACCACCGAGGATTTATTCATGCGCGGGGCCACCATCACGTCATTCACCTACAGCCTGGCTGTCGCGTTGGGGCGGATGATGTTGCTCGTTCTGGGGGCGGAGTCCTTCTCGCAAGTCTCGGGTTTCTACGGGTGGATGCTCGCTGCCATGGGGGTGGGCGGCCTGTGCGGAAGCCTGTTCGCCGGCCATCTCCGACGTGTGCGCACCGGCACGCTGTACATCGTTGTCATGGTCGTGGAGGCGCTGATCTGGCTCACATTGCCATGGTTGACCAATTTCCTGGTGGCTCTTGCACTCATGGCGATGGCAGGGATCATGGAATCTACTGGCTATGTACTGTACTACGCGGAAGCCCAACTCCGTGTGCCAGCCAGTTTGACCGGCTACTACTACGCCGCCCTCATTCCTGTCGTCGACGCATGCACCTTCGTGGGAACGGCTCTGGGAGCCTTTCTTGCCGGATGGTCGACGCATGCCGCGGCCATAATTCTGTCTGTTGTCATGGGGGTCCCGATCCTTGCCACGGCTCGCTGGTACTACGCACCACGCATGACCAGTGGAGACAAGCTGTCCGCCGCCGGGACGGAGAAGCCATGACCCACATGTACGAATGGCTTCATGACTGCACTGGCGTTTTGCGATTCCATTCATTGACGACTCCCTGCGCGCATCACTCTTGTTAGACGGCCCGCGCCTGGCAACTGATCCATATCTCGATGAGTGGGAGAACTCGGGTGAAAAACCATCTGCTATTACGAGACCTGAGCAGTGGAGTCGCTCCGGCGCTGCTGGGGCAGATAGCGATGTGGGATTCCATAGAGAGATCAAGGAATCAGAGTCGTCACAACTACCACATAGTGGCACGCTATGAGGCGGATAATCCCTTATCGCTGGCCAGGCAGGCGATCGAGTGGCTCGTAGCACGGCACGAGGCACTGCGCACAGTCTACTTCGAGGACGCGAACGGAAAGCTGTGGCAGCGGGTTCTTGGTGAATTAGAGGTGGGCATCCAGGTCAAAAATCTCCGAGAGGGAGCGCCCGAGGAAGAAGCCGATTCCATCGGAAGAGGACTGGTGGTGGCGCCGTTCGATCACGGTCGTGAGATATCGCTGAGGGCCGCCGTCGGCCTTGCCGGGGAACACATAGGGTTCATCATCCTGGGCCTGTCGCACATGGCTGCCGACAACGAGGGAATGGAAATACTGGAAGAGGAGATCGCTTCCTTCCTCAGCGGCCGGCTCAGAGGTCAAAACGCTCCGGTTCCACAGCCGAGAGAGCTTGCCGAGGCGGAGCGTTCCGCTGCCGGCACCAAGCGTTCCGATAACGCTTTGGAGTACTGGGTCAAGACGTTGACAGATGCGCCGAGCATGGTTGTCAACCGGAGTCTCGCCGATCCGCAGCAGCCCAGATTCCGTGAGGTGTCCATGCGCTCGGCCATCATCCGGAAAGCGCTGCAAGAGCTGACGGAGAAGACGGGAACCAGTGAAGCTGCGATCATGCTGGCAGCTGTGGGACGTGAGTTGGGGCGGCTGACCGACCTGGACAACATCTGTCTCATGGTGATGGTCCACAACCGATCGGCAAGCCTGAAACGGGTCGTCGGAACCCTCGCCATCGAAGGGCTCTTCACTCTCGATCTGAACGCAGGGGATTTCACTGAACTGGCGTCACGGGCCTGGAAGATGAGTCTCCAGACCTATCGGAGTTCACAGTTCGACAAAATCCAGCTCCGGCGCCGACTGCAAGCGGCCAAGGCCGAACACGCTGATGCTCTCAACCTTCGGTGTTGGTTCAACTACATCAACGAGGCGAGAATCAGAGCTGCCGACGACGGCCCTACGGCAGCGGATCGACTGTCCACCAGTTTCAACTGGCTGGATGACTCCGATGATCAAGGCGATGGAAGCTTGATATTCCAGATCCGTGATCGTGAAGAATACACGGAGATTTCTCTCTGCGCTGACACGGAAATCCTGGGATCCGAACACATGATCGCCGTGTTGCGCACCATGGAGGAGCACCTTGCCGATGCGGCGAGGGTGGTTGGGAGCGCGCGCTCACGGGAGAGAGGATAAAAGTGGGCCACAGCGGAGAAGTGAGACCAGACCTCGTGGTCATGCACCATCCTAGGCGGGCAAATGCGCTCCCACGCCTGTCAGCGGAATGCCACCCGTTTGAGCTCAGAATCGTGAGAGATCCAGACCCGGAGGGGCCGGCCAGCCCGCTGCGGACCGCCAAGAGGGCGTGGCGGGAAATCGGACTCGGAACGCACCATGTAGTGCTTCAGGATGACATCACCGTCGTTCCACAATTCACGGAATCTCTGGCGCCGACCATCAGGGCCAAACCGGATCACGCAATCGCTTTTTACGTGAATGGGAACAGCCCGGAAAACTCGTACCTAGTCAGGCAGGCAGCGGTTCTGGGCTCTTCTTGGGTACGGCTTTCGCTTCGAGAGTGGACACCGGCTCTGGCTCTCGCGTTGCCAGCGAGTCAGGCATTGGAGCTTTCCCGTTATCTCGCAGAGTTTCCAGACGACTTTCGTGACGACGATGAGCTGATCACGGTCTTCTGTCGTGAGCGGAAGATACCCGTGGTCGCAACCGTGCCGCATCTGCTCGACCATATGGACGGGGAGAGCCTGGCCGGAAACGGATCTCATGGTGTGCGAAGGGCTACGGTCCTGATACCGGATGACCCGACGCCAAGAAATCACTGGGAATCTGATCCCGGTATCGAACGGCGCATGGCCGAGCGGATACAGAATCCCGGCAAATTCTCCTTCGCTGTCGAGTTTACCGGTTCAACTTGTCTGTTGCGATTCATCAGGCCCGGTACGGACGAACTGCTTGAGCATCCGTTCGGCTGGTATTGGTGGGACTGGTGCGATTTGATCGACATACCTGGCCAGGAAATCATTACTGCTTGCGAGAGGTATTTGAAGGAGTCGAGCGGCGAGCTTAAAATTCTCGTTTCGGAGCTAGGCGAGCGAGTGTTCACTGAATTCTGGGCAGCCTGCTACATCCTCGGGTTCGATTCTTTTCAGATCGCGCGAATTTTGCCACTCCTTACCGAATACAGGGCAAAGATTGCTCGCGGCGCGTTGAATTCTTGGCTGGTCTCCGGATTGCGGGCGGAAGATAGCAGGTGTATTGCTCCAGGCCAGCGAGACGTCCTGGTTGACGCAGGTATCGAAGCTGTGCGCCACGGCATGCGCACTGCTGCGAGCAGGGCTCAATGATGAGGAATCGTTGTGACGCACCAAAAAATGAGGACAGGCACACCTCTGTGGTACTGAATGAGACGATCAGACGTATGGCGGAGCAAGAAGCGAACGCGCTGCTTGAGCCGGCCGCCCAGTCGAAAGCAGTTCGCTTCACGGTGCTGGAGTGTCCCGTGTGCGCTGCCGAGGTTAGCCCAGAGGAGTGGCGGCCACCTGCTCTGCCGATATCCGACGGCCCTATTGCAGTATCGGTCACTGTGCTGGCTTGCGAGATTCTCGCGCCAAGATCCCTTCAGTCGGTGCTTCGAAAGAACGCAGGAAGCGGTGCGGAGTTTCAATCGCGCAGCGCTGCGTGGTCTCGACTGTACAGGGACTTCGGTCTCGAGATGAGCGATGTGGAATATTTGGCGGCCATAGATTCTATGGAGTCCGATGGCAGAGTTCTCCCGGCTTCGTGCCGCGCATTCTTCGCGCCGCAGCAAACAAATTTTCTCCACCCTCACATGGGGATAGGGTTCGAGCCACTCAATCGCCGGTACCGCGAGATTCTGCTGCACATCGTGAGGAAATCAATCTGACATGCGAGGTTACGTCATGAATGGCGAAATATGGCACGGCAGCGCCGTTCTCTTCGACCTGGACGGCACTTTAGTGGACTCGATGGAAGCCATTGAAAGGCATACCCGAATGTGGGCGGCCCGGCACGGCCTGGATGGCGACCTGGTGCTACTGGAGTCCCACGGGCGGCGTGACAGCGAACTGATTGCCTCCTATGTTGACGATGCCTATTTCGACGAAGAGATGGAATGGCTGCGGGATATTTCCTGTCGTGACACAAAGGGCATGCGAGCACTGCCCGGAGCAGTTGATCTCATAGCGGATATTCCGCCGGGAGCGTGGGGAATCGTCACGTCCGGGGAACGCCGCGTGGCGCGCAGCCGGCTTGCCGCAGCGGGGATACCGGAACCCCTAATAATGGTGACCGCGGAAGACGTGCAGAACGGCAAACCGGATCCGGAGGGGTTCCTCCTCGGAGCTCGGCTCCTGGGCGTCGCGCCTGAGCAGTGTCTGGCATTCGAGGATTCTGTTGCCGGAATTCAGGCAGCCGAGTCATCCGGTATGACTGTGCTCGTGATCGCATCTGATCAGAATGCCATGAGCGGAAAGGGGACTGTATATGAGGACTTCACGTCCTTCGCGCTTACGGGTTCACGGCACCGCGGGGCGCCTGGTTTGACTCTTTCTCAACGAGTCGGATCTCCCAGTATTTAACCGTTGCCGCCCAGCCCGAAGCGACGAGAGCCCAACTGGCGCTTCCGCCTCGGCATCGGTGACGGGCGGATGCTCAGTGGTTTGTATCGACAGGTAGTCAGTGGTCCAACGGGAGGCGGTTTAGGGTGGAACAGGGAAGGGAAAAATCGGCAGGCGTTTTAGTTCAGGTGTCGGCCCTCCTCGGGGACGATACCTGGGCTGTCGAGGAAAGCTTTGCCGCTGTGTTCTCGGCGAGCCAGGATACGGGATACGGTGGTCCGGAGCTTCCCATGGAGCCGCCCGACCTGGATGTGTTGCCCATCCACAGCCTCAGGCTCACCGACGTGACCATGGGACTGTCAGTGTCACCTCGCTCACAAGGGGTGGACTTGGAGCATGCCCAAGGGTTAGCGGAGTCCGGGACTAAGGCGCCGCCGATCCTGGTGCACCGGCCGACCATGCAGGTGATTGACGGCAGACACCGGCTGCGCGCAGCGGAACTGCGCGGTGACGAGTACGTCGAGGCGCGCTTTTTCGAAGGCAGTGAGGCCGATGCGTTCGTGCTGGCTGTGCGGCTCAACGCGGAGCACGGCCTGCCGCTGCAGCGCAGCGACCGGATGGCCGCGGCCCAACGCATCATGTGCAGCCATCCGCAGTGGTCCGATCGTCGCATCGCGCACGCCAGTGCGCTGTCGGCGCGGACCATCGCGGCGCTTCGGCGCTCCATGGACAACGTCCCCATACTGCCCGTCCGCGTGGGCAGCGACGGCCGAGTCCGACCGATGAGTGCTGCAGAAGGGCGTTCAAAGGCCTCCGAGTTGATACGCAGTGGCCGGCAGCTCTCCCTGCGTCAGATTGCCCGGGAGGCGGGAATCTCTCTGGGAACAGCCCGGGACGTCAAGCAGCGGGTTCTATCCGGTCGGGACGTGATCCCCCAGGGGCAGCGGGAGAGGCGGCGCGGGCTGTCCGTACCCAACGGGTCGGCACAGACCGAAACCCGCAGAATCGTGCCCGGGGAGCGCAAACAGATACTTGCCCAGCTGACCCGCGACCCGTCATTGCGGCTCACGGAAAAGGGACGGACGCTGTTACGGATGCTCGCCGCGCACCCTTCGAGGCCGGAGGAATGGCAGCAGATCGTCGACAACATCCCCCGGCATAGCGTTGATGCACTGCTGAGCCTGGCGCAGAGCTACGCCGAGGACTGGCAGATCTTCGCCCGGCAGCTCGAGGAGTGCAGCCGTCAGCCGGCGGATACGCAACGAGTGCCCGCCGACGATCACTAGTGCGGTGCGCCGGAAATCACGAGTCCAAGTCAGTCCAGCCGGTTGATCGACAGGATGGAGATGTCGCGTGACACCGAGACCTCAAGAGCCTCGCATGCTCGCGTACGCGGCGGTGAGCAGCCTGGTGTTGGCGCATGATGCCGACGCGCAGGGCGTCGCGCCGAACTACTGGAAGTGGGCTGCCGACACACATGTGGCGATGGCTTCCGCCCTACTCGACTCCGAACAGCCCGACGTTCGCGGGCTCACGTCGGTTGTCGCCGCGAGCCCGCGCGACGATGGTGCGTGCCGACAACTCGTCAAGGAGCTCGAGTCCGTCTTCGCGGAGCCTGCCGGCACGCCGGCGTCCGCACGACTGGTCGCGCTCGCGCAAGAAGTGGAGAGTTCGTCACGGCTGCTCATTCACTTCGGTTCCCCCCTTGGCCACGAGACTCCGGCACCGACGGCGGACGTACTGCTCGGCGGCATCGTGCGACGTCCGCACCACGGGACGCATCCGGTTGACGCCGCTGTCGTCATTCCATTTCGCGCGGCAGAGAACGCGCACGACCGCGTGCGGAATCTGGCCGCCGTGCTCAACGCCCTCGCGGACCAGAGCTACCCGCGCGATCGATACCGGGTGATCGTCGTCGAAAGTGATGAGCGAGCTCAATGGCGAGAGCTCTTCGCCGGAGCCTGCGATCACTACCTGTTCGCTCCCAGTACCGGCCCGTTCAACAAATCCTGGGCTGTGAATGTCGGCGTCGTACATGGCGCACGCCCGGCTGAGCTGGTATGCGTCCTCGACGGCGATATTCTGGTCGATCACCACTTCATTGAGCGCGCAATCGAACGATTTGGACATTGCGGAACACAAGCACATTGGCCTTATCGGGATATGCTTTTCCTCGATGAACGCGCCAGTGTGCGAGCCAGTGTGCAGCGCTGCCTTGACGAAGCGCATCGGGTCGATCCGCATGATCTGCGTGGCGTATGGCTCCGGCGACCGCCAGGCGGGTGTGTGTGGCTCCGGGAATCGCTCTTTCAACGACTGGCCGGGATGGACGAGCGATTCGTGGGATGGGGCGGCGAAGACGAAGACTTCGTCTGGCGCATCGAACGCCATGGCATCATGGATCGCTACGACGATCCGATGGTGCATTTGCACCACAGTCGCGCCCCGCACAAAGCTGAAGGTGACATACCGTTCTATGAGAAGGTCGAGAACCTCGCCTTCTGCACCTGGCCGTTCGACGCCGAAATCGGTCGGCTCGATCGCTACATCACGTAGTCGCTCCATGTCTTTCGTCAAGCGAGACGTGGGGTTCTGGGTTCGTGCAAGGTGCCGTCGCGGAGCATCGCGAACAGCACGCTGATGCGGTGGCGGGCCAGGCTGAGGAG
This sequence comes from Streptomyces sp. MB09-02B, assembly GCF_033794485.1. Lineage (NCBI taxonomy): Bacteria > Bacillati > Actinomycetota > Actinomycetes > Kitasatosporales > Streptomycetaceae > Streptomyces > Streptomyces sp. MB09-02B. The sequence goes on along the minus strand of NZ_JARGEE010000009.1, from coordinate 8,864 downwards.
TGCCTGGGTTTGGGTCTTCCGCAGGAGCGGGCCAGGGACGGGATCACGATGTCGGGAGTGCCGGTGCCCGGCACTACGACGGTGTACTCGTCGAACGCGTCGAAGACCACGTCGATCAGCCGGGCGGCCGCCTATCTGGTTTGAAAGGGGCCTGCTCCGCGCTGATGAACCGGGGTACCACAGGTTGCTCTCCTTCGCGAAGAAGGCCGCCGCGTCCAGCTCGCTACCGGCGGCCACCGGCGCGGCCTGCCCGACGCCCTTCTGACCGGAATTACAGCTGGCGTGACCGCGATGGCCGCGCGACCGTTGGATGGCTCAACAAGTACCGGAAGGCCCTTACGAAATTCACGCTGGCCGAGCCCCACAGAACTGGATGTATATGACCATTCTCGCAAACACACGGGTTGTGACTTCAAGGGAAATCCTGGAACCGGGTTGGATCCGATTCGCCGGTGGGCGCATCGACGCGGTCGGATTCGGCGACCCGCCGCGCTCCTCGGATTCGACACACGACCTCGGCGGCGGCTATGTGCTGCCCGGATTTGTGGATCTTCATATGCACGGCGGCGGCGGCGCGCAGGTCACGACCGCCGAACCGGAGGAGATCCTGCGCGCGATCGACTTCCATCGGCGCCACGGTACGACACGGACCCTCGCCAGCCTCGTGACGTCACCTGTGGACCAGATGGCGACGGCGGCCCGGGCGGTCGCTGAGATCATGCGGTCGGGGGACGAGCTGGGCGAATCCATCGCCGGCATCCATTTAGAAGGCCCGTTCCTCAATCCCCGCTACCGCGGGGCGCACCACACCGATTTTGTGCATCCACCGGACGTCAAGGCTCTTCGTCACCTGCTCGACGCCGGAGCCGGCGCAGTCCGCGTCGTCACCCTGGCCCCGGAGCTGGAAGGCGCGATGGACCTGATCCGAGAAGTCACCACTGCGGGCGCGACCGCGTCCGTCGGCCACACCGACGCCACCTACGAGCAAGCCCGACAAGCCTTCGACGAAGGCGCGCGCACCGCCACACACCTGTTCAACGCGATGCGACCGTTCCAGCATCGCGATCCCGGACCCGTGGCAGCGGCACTCACACACGACGCCGTCGTCTGCGAACTGATCAACGACGGCATCCATCTACACAGCGGCTCGGTCGCTCTGGCGCTGAAAGCCGCTGGCGCCGATCGGATCGCCTTCGTCACCGACGCCACCTCTGCCGCCGGGATGCGCGACGGGCGATTCGGACTCGGACCGCTGACAATCCTCGCGCGTGACGGCAAGGTGACACTGCTGGACGGCATCACCAATGCCGGAAGCACACTGACCATGGACAGGGCCGTACGTCACGCGGTCAACTGCGTCGGAGTCCCCATCGTCGACGCTGCCAAGGCCGCCGCATCCACACCGGCGCGGGTACTCGGCCTCCAAGATCGGACAGGGAGCATCGTCGCCGGCAAAGATGCGGACCTCGTCGTCCTCAGCGATGCCTTGCGCGTGCGAGCTGTCATCGCACGAGGCCGACTGGCCCATGGAACCTACGACCAGATCACCGGCGGCGGTCACTGACCTGTTGTCGCCAACGCGCGGCCTTCACGGACGACCTCGGGCTCGCCGGACGGGAGGATTCCGTCCGGCGAGAGCCCTCAAACGTCAACGCGACGCCACCTCAGAAGGCCGGCGGAGAAGGACGCCGAATCCGGCTGGTTTGAGCGTGAGTTCGATCAGCGCGTCACACTGCCTTTGCGGCAGGCTCGCGGACAGATCTTTGATCTCGCGCGACCACGGCATCGCCTCGACGCTCGGCCACAGTTCGCCGTTGGCCTCGACCAGGCGCACCACGTCGAAGCCGGCACCCTCGAAGAGGTCGTAGAGCTGGTCGACCCGGAAATCCACATCGTGCGGGTGATAGACCACGTCGTGCAGGTGAATCAACGATTCGTCGGCCGACATGTTCTCGCGGTACACCTTCCGCGCGAAGTGCGGAGGCGCCAGGGTCCGCACGAGCTCCAACCGGTCAGGATGATCAGGCCCGATCTGAAGGATACGAAGGGCCTCTCGCAAGTCCTCGAGCTCGCGACGGCCGAGTGTCGAGTACGTCCAGACGTACACATGGCCGCCAGGTCGCACGAACTCGAAGAGCCGTCGCGCACCGAGCGCGGTGTCGGACAGGGTCTGCAGAACACCGTGAGAGTAGACGAAATCGAAGCCACGCAGGTCGTCATTGGCGTCGAGGAAGTTGCGCCGCTCGACGTGCGCGTTGGTGATCTCGCGTTGCTGCATGAGCCTACGCGCGTAGGCCAGGGACGGCTCAGAGAGATCGAACGCGACGATCTTCGTCGCCGGCATCGCGGTCGCGAGATCAACGGTGACGCACCCCGTTCCGCAGCCGGCTTCAAGCATGCTGGAGAGCGGACCGACCTCCTCCATCACAGGCTGCAGGAATGTTTCGAAGTAATCCGAATGATTCCCGTAGGTCGGATAGGGATACTGTTGGTAGAGTTCGACAACGCTCGCCGTAATGTCATCCATGATAATGTCGATCCTCTCTTTGTGCCCCGCCGAGGGGCTGCGGGGAATTCGAAGTCGTCAGGCAGAGCCGCGTGAACAGACCGATGTCAGACACAGGCCGGCCCGGACAGCAGATCGACCACGATCCCGTCGAATCCCGTCAAGGTCGCCCGTCCGCCCCCGGCCTCGCCGATCAAGAGGCCGGTGAAGTCGGGCACGCTGGTGATGGCGCCGATGTCGACCAGTCCGGCGTCGCGGACAGCCACACAGGTCGCACCCGCCGCGACGGCGGACCGCACGCCTGCGTCCGAGTCCTCGAAGACCAGGACCTGCTCCGGATCGACCCCGAGCCTTTCGAATGCGATCAGATACGGATCCGGATTCGGCTTCCCACGCGATACGTCATTGCGATTGACCGTCACCTTGAAGGCGCCGGTTATTTCGAGATGGTCCAGCACGAACTCGATCCGCCGCGGCCAACTGCTGGTCACGAGCCCGACGTCGACACCTAGGCGAGAGAGCCCTGTCAGCAGATCGACGACCCCTGGAATGGCAGAGCATTCCGACTCCTCCTCGGCCTTGTCGACCTCCGACCAGATGGCCTTTCGGTCATTTTCGGATCGGTCTGGAAAGAGAAGCCGAACCGTCTCCGAACCCGGCCTCCCGTGAATGTAACTTGCGATGTCGACGGGCGTCAGGACACGACCGTGGCGACGTGAAACTTCACTCCAGGCATTCTCGATGACTGGTCCGGAATCGACAACGACACCGTCCATGTCGAAGACAACCGCCGCGATACGGATCCGGCGAGACTCCGCGTCCATTGCGCTCCTCATGCGTCGTCGTTGAAGGCACTGTCCCTGCTACTGCTGATCGGGCGCGTCTGCGGCACCGCGTGCTTCGTCCCGGATGACAAACGTGTCGTCGACCACCAGCACATCTATCGCACCGCTCCGAAGCGCTTCGAGGGCGTCGCGGTGTGATCCGACGATCGGCTCTTCGTGCTTGTTGAACGAGGTGTTGACCAACGCCGCTTGCCCGGTTCGCTCGTGCCAGGAGAGCAGAACCCTGTGCAGGAAGGGGTCGTCCTGCTTGCGTACGATCTGAGGACGCGCCGTGCCATCGACGTGCACGACCGCGGGGCAGGCCTTCGAAAATTGCTCACGGCATTCATACGTGATTGTCATGAATCGCGCGGAGACGTGCTCGCTGGACCACCCGACATAGCAGTCCGCGGCGAGCTCCTCCGCCGTGATCGGCGCGAAAGGCATGAACTCGGTCCTGTTCAGTCGCGCATTGAGCCAGTCGTTGATCGCGACGTCGTCGGTACGGTACAGCACACTTCGATTGCCTAGCGCGCGTGGTCCGAATTCCATACGACCGCGAAATGTTCCCACGACCTGGCCGTCCGTCAAGGCGTCGACGACGATCTTCTCCATCCCGTGATCGATACGCCGAACCGACAGGGTGGGATATTCGCAGATGATTCCATCCAGCTGCTCCGTGGAAATCGTCGAGTCGGGCCCAAGCGCCATCGACGGCGCCTTGGGGCGCATGGCAGTTCGGCGGTGCGACACGACGACGGCGGCCTGAAGCGGCAGACCCCCGTCACCCATCGGAGGCATGACGTATACATTGTGCACACCGGCCGCCTCGAATATCCGCTGATTGAGCTTGACATTCGCGAATACGCCACCCGAAAGGCAGACATTTCCGGTGGGCACTGCGGCGATGTGACGGGCCACGAGAGTGGACAGGATCGACTCGATGTGCTCCTGTGCGGCGGCGGCGATATCGGCCGGGTCGTGCTTGGCGACCTCGGCTGTCAATTCGTCGGTATAGCCGTTGTACGACGGCTGGAAGAAATCTCCGCAGAGACCACGGATCCGGTTGGAATCGTCGATGTGGATCATCTTTTGCATCAGCGGCAGAGCCTTGGTCGGGTTTCCGTTCGCCGCCAGTCCGGTGATCTTTCCCTCGTGACGATTTGGTCGGTATCCGAGGAGTTTGGTGATCCGACCGTAAAAATACCCCAGGCTGTCGATGGAAGTCTCCCTTTGGAGCACCTCCGTCTTCTGCTCCGTACAGTAGGAAACCGTCAGTGATTGGAAGTCACCTCTGCCGTCGCAGGTCACGACCAGAGCCTCGTCGAAGGGGGAGCACAGGAATGCACCGATCCCATGTGCCTCGTGATGGTCGACATACGCGACCTTCGACCTTAGGCCATTGCTTTCCACGAAGTCGTCGAACTCGCCGCGCTTCTGCTTGTCGTTCGCAATCTCGTCCGAGATGCGCTTTCTGAGGTGGGGGAACGAGTTGGGGTTCTTCCGAACTTCCTCTGCTATTCGGTCGACATAGAGCAGAAGGTGCCGATCGGCGTCGAACCCGGCATTCCATCCGTATGCGAGCGCGTCCACAGCATCGAGTGATGTCCCGCCCTCATTGAGAACGAAGTCGATCGATCGCGTCGGCCATGTCTTGTGATCCTTGATCCGGGTGAAGCGCTCCTCACTCGCGGCGGCGACGATCGCGCCGTCCTCCACCAGGCACGCACCCGCTAAGTCATTGTTGGTTATGCCGAGAACAAGCAATTTTTCCTCCGAGTTCGGGTTCGCCCATGGGAACTTGAAAAACTTGTCCGAGGTCCGTTCGGTTGACCGAAGGAGAAGAACGCGAGAGTAACGAAGCACGCGATGGCGGCGGGCATGAGTCGAGTGTCCAGGGCGAAACAAGCGCCGACCACTCCCGGGCCGTCATAGGGGCTCATCCGCCGCCGGTATTGAGTCGGGCACCCAGTATTCGACATACCGGCCGCAGTTATAGCTGAACAGTCGGAGCCTCTGCGTCAGCTGCTCGCCCGAATGACGTTGAGCATGTCCGGACGCAATGTGTCACTGGCGAATCGCTCAGATACAGTACTCCCAGAGTGTCAAAGGGGATCTGTGGATTGGCGTCCGCAATAGCCTCCAAATCATTGACGGAGCACAGCCAGAGTCAAGCTGGCTCATCACGTCAAGTCAACTGTTCAATCGCGCTGTTGGACGCTGAAGGTTTCAACGCCGCCACTGATCGGGGGGCGTTTCCCTATCCCGCCCTCGTGACCCGCCGCATGCGCTGGTCAAGTGGGGAACAATGCTCATTGTCACCTGCGAGGGGGGACTGTCGATTGAAGTTCTCACCGCGCCAGCGGGCCCTGGTCGGGCCGGCCTGGCCCCGACTAATTTCAGCCGCTCGCATAAGCGCCGCCGCCACGGGTGAAGGTGCACGTGGTGAACAGCCCGGCCGGGTAGCTACTCTGGCCGTGAGCTGGCACTAGGGCGCTTCTGATGGCTCTTGGTCGGAGATCATCCGGCCGATTGGCGCCGCGCGAGGTGACTCGTGAGGCGCTGGCTGCCTCACCAGACTCGCCCGTAACCGCCCACGAACGATTTCAAGAGCCGTCAGAAACGGCCTAACCGAGCACACACGCCCAACCAAGGACTCTCGACAGCACGCTGCACAGCGGAACGCAGCGTAGCCGGCCTCAAGTCCTGGCGCGTTTTTCACGGATCGCGCTGCACCCGTATTGAGCCTTGGGGCTTGCAGAGAACCAACGTGTCGTGGCCGTATTCCTTCGAGCCGCCCTCAAATCGGGCCGGACCTCCCGGTGTCAGCTACTGGACGGCGTCTGTCTTGGTCCCGCCGCCGATGTCGCCGAGGTCACCGCGGCCCAGGTCCGCCGAGTGGTCACGGAGTTGATCGAGACGGGCCGTCGGCACGTCGATGACCACGAGATCCTGGTCGTCTTCGACGCCGACTACGACGCCCCTCGCATCGCCCACCTCCCGGTTCAGACCTCGGACGGATGCGCACAGCCGCCCGCCGAAGCACGGCAAGGACTTCCACTTCGCCAAGCCTGAGACCTGGGGCGAGCCGGACGCGGCAACGGTGCAGGTCACCGACTGGTACGGCACCGTCGGCGCGATGGACTGGGACCGCATCCATCCCTGGCTGACCACCCGCTCCGCGTGGATCGACCGCAGCGGCGAAGTCCCGGTCGCCGAGGGCACGTTGATCCGCCTCCAAGTCGACGGCCTCAGGGCGGCCACGATCCGCTGCCGCTCTGGCCGTGGGCGTCGGCCACCGGCCTGACCGGCGAGGACGGCGACGTCCGATGGCAAACGTTCCTGCGCGGGTTCGACCTGGAGCACACCTTCCGGCTGATGAAGCAAACCCTGGGCTGGACCCGACCGAAGCTCCGCACCCCCGAGGCCGGAGACCACTGGACCTGGATCGTCATCGCCGCCCACACCCACCTCCGTCTCCTTCGCCAGGCCGCTACCGACTCGCGACGGCCCTGGGCGGAGCCGGCCGGGCGCGGCCGGCTCCGCCCTCACCTGCACCGTCCGGCCCGTGCGTCGGAGCCGTCAACTCCAGGACGTCAAAGGCCACTTGGCTCGAAGAACAAGCGACCCGCCACCTGCTACGACGTCGGCAAAACCGCGAGACGCCCCGAGAGCATCACCGAACGAAACCTGCCCAGACCTCCACATCTGCCTCAGACAGAGGCGTGTGGCAGGTCTGAATGAGTTTCTCGAAACCGAGTGTGGGACTTGGTTTTGTGCTGGTCAGGCATGGTGTGGGGGTGGGTGAGGTAGGTCCGGTGCGTCCGTGGATGTGGCGTGTTGGAGGTGCGTGATGGCGTCGGTGCTGGGGCCGCTGGAGGAGCGGGAGCGTGCGGCCCGGAGGCGGGTGGAGGAGTTGCAGGCCGAGCTGGAGGCGGCGCAGTCGGAGTGTGGACGAGTGGCTGATCGCCCGCAGGCGGGTCGGCGAGGTGTGGGACGGCGGGGGTAAAACCGCAGACCAGGACGGGGAGGCGGGGAAGGCGCCGGACGGGAGTGAGGTCGCGGTGCCGTCGGCGGCGAGGCCCGGGTCGGTGGTTCCTCCCTGGCGGCAGGGGCTGTCGGCCGAGATGCTGTCGCCGGAATATCAGCAGGTCATGGGACTGCTGGCCGAACGCCGTGCCTCTGGCGGCCAGCCGCTGAACTGCCGTGAGATCACTGCCTTGTTGGGGCTGGAGGTGGTTCCGGCGAAGACCGAAGGCGTGCAGTGCAAACTCAAGCGGCTCGTTGCGCGGGGATGGGCGCATGAGCCGGTGCCGGGCCGGCTCGCCTGCGGCGACGGGCGAGACGGCGGGTCATGACCATGGTCATCGACCACAGGATCATCGCTTCCGAGGACGCGGGCAGCCTTTCGTAGTCGCGGGCCAGGCGCCGGGAGCGGGTGAGCCAGGCGGTTGGGTCGGCCGCGCGGCGAGGTGCTCGCCGTGAGGGCGAGTCCTGTTCCGCGCGACCTCCCGCCGAACCGGACATGACGGTTTCCCGGTCATCCGGCTCTCCAGTGACTACTGCGTGAATGGTCTGGCTGGCCGTTCCGAATGGATACGGTCGTGGCAGATGTCGCAGGCCACGACTGTCTTGCGGCGCCGATGGAGCATGACGCGCGCCCAGTCGGAAGGCTGCCATCCGGCATGTGCGAGGTCGGCGAGAGCGCGGACGTGGTGCACTTGCACGTTGCCCTTGCTTCCGCAGATCGCGCAGGTATCCGCCAGGAGTCTCGCAATGAGTTCCTTCTGCGGGTAGTCCACCCGGACAGGCTCACGATCGGCGAGTTCCGCCGCCCGCTGCCGTTGGAGGGAAATCCCACCGAATCGGGCCACCAGTGGCGTCCTGTTCTTCCGCTCGATACGGGCCTCGAAACAGACTCAGGGCCCATTGGGAGTGTCGATTCTGGCCTTGTGCTTGGCGGCCATCTTCGACACGGACGAGCGGTGCTTGGCTGCAAGAGTCTTGAGCATATTGATCCGAAACTCAAAGGGTTCTATTCGAGGATGTAGCGGACGTGCGGGCCGCCGAAGTAGCCGCGGACGATGTGGGGCTGGCGTTGGCGTCAGTGGAAGAATCGGCGGGTCTCGGCGGCGAGTTGGGCCTGGTCGCGGGCCCGGCTGTGCATCGGCAGGCTCCGTTTGAGGTCGGCGTTGACCAGCTCGTCGGGGTTCAGCTCCGGCGAGTACGACGGCAGGAAGTGCAGCTCGATCCGGTCCGGGTGATCGGCGAGCCAGGTGCGGACCTTGCGGGAGCGGTGCGCGGAGTGGCCGCCCACGACGAGGTGGACCTTGTGGTCGAAGTGGCCTGCGAGCCGGTCGAGGAAGCGGCACATCACCTCGGCGTCGAAGGTCTCGGTGAACACCATGAAGTGCATCCGGCCCTTCGTGCTGATCGCGGACATCGCGTTCACCGAGAACCGGTTGCCCGAGCGGCGCACGATCGGGGTGCACCCCTTGGCGCCCCAGGTGCGGCCGGTGACCTGGTCGGAGCGG
>NZ_JARGEE010000099.1:0-24354 GCF_033794485.1 Streptomyces sp. MB09-02B | reverse complement strand
CAAGAAACCGCCCCACCACCCCGTACCGCTCCGGCAGCGTCACGATGACATGCAGCCCGGCGGCGATCCCCGACACCTCCGCCCCCGGAAAGTGCTCCGCGAGCGCCGACACCAGCACGTCACGCCGCTCCCGATACGCCCGCTGACACCGCCGCAACTGCCGGTCGTAGTCCCCCCGCTCCACGAACCGCGCGAACAGCGCCTGGTCGATGGTGGGATGCCCGAGATCCATGGTCCGCTTGCGCTCGACGACCTCCTCCGCCAGCCACGCCGGTACGAGCAGCCACCCGAGCCGCAGCCCCGGTGCGAGGGACTTGCTGACGGACCCGGTGTAGGCGACCCGTTCGGGGTCGAGACCCTGCAACGCCCCCACGGGGGCCCGGTCGTAGCGGAACTCCCCGTCGTAGTCGTCCTCGACGATCAGCCCGTCCACCGCCCGCGCCCAGTCGAGCAGGTCGCCCCGTCGCCGCGCGGTGTACGCGATCCCGGTCGGGAACTGGTGCGCCGGCGTCGTCACCACCGCCCGCACCCCCGACTCCCGCAGCGGCCCCACCGCCAGTCCCCCGTCGTCCAGCGGCAACGGCACGGTGCCGAGCCCGGTGGCGGCGTACAGCGTCCCGTGCTCGGGGCTGCCCGGGTCCTCGACGCCCACGACACGTGTCCCGCGCGCGTGGAGCACCGATCCGAGGAGCGTGGTGGCCTGGGCCACCCCGGAGACGACGACGATCCGCTCCGGGTCGGCGACCACTCCCCGCCGCCGGGCGAGCAGTTCGGCGAGCGCGGTGCGCAGCCGGGGCAGCCCGCGCGGATCCGGGTAACCCAGCTCGTGGTGCGGCAGCTCCGCGAGGACCCCGCGCTGGGCCGCCGCCCACGCCGCACGGGGGAACAGCGACAGGTCGGGCGTCCCGGGCACGAAGTCGGCGCGGGCACCCGGCGGACGCGGAGCGAGGTCCCGCGCGCGGGGCGGCGCCGGCGTGCCCACGGCGGCCCCCACCCAGGTCCCGGCGCCCCGGCCGCTGCGCAGATAGCCCTCCGCGACCAGCTGCTCGTACGCCTCCGTCACCAGCCCGCGCGAGACCCCGAGGTCGGCGGCCAGCTCCCGGCTCGCCGGCAGGCGTGTCCCCCGCGCGAGTCGCCCCGACCGGATCGCCTCCCGCAGCGCCGCCTGCAACGTGCGTCCACGCGCGCGTGCGGGCGCGTCGGCGACGGGGAGCAGCAGCTCCCAGGCGGCGGCCCAGGGAGCGGATCCCGAGAGTGCGTCGCCCTGGCCGGAATTGGTCCCCGATGACGTCATGGAAGTGGACCTTAAACGGGACCGCCGACCTTCCTAACGTCGCGACCATGAAGCCCACGCCCACCACCCCGACCACTACGACCCGCACGCCCCGAACCCCTTCCGCGATCTCCGGCGCCCTCCTCGCCGCCCTCGCCTGCGTGCTCGTCGGCGGTTCCTTCACCGCCAACAGCGTCCTGGGCGACTACCCGTACGCGGGGGGCCAGTTCCTCCGCTACGGCCTAGCCTGTCTCCTGCTGCTCCCGTTGCTCGGCCGGGGCGGAACAGCACCCCTGCGCCGTCTCACCGCACGGCAGTGGGCCCGACTGGGGCTGCTCGCGGCGGTCGGTATGGTCGGCTTCAACATCGCCGTACTCGCGGCCGAACGCTCGGCGGAACCGGCGGTACCGGGGGTCTTCGTGGGCTGCGCCCCGATGGCCGTGGCCGTTCTCGTCCCGCTGGCGGAGGGCCGGCGCCCGCGACGGATGGTCCTGTACGGGGCGTTGCTGGTGGCGGTGGGCGCGTTCACCGTCCAGGGCTGGGGCCGTACGGACGGCGCGGGGATCGCCTTCTCGGTGTGCGCGCTCGCGGGCGAGATCGGCTTCGCGGTGCTGGCCGTGCCGGTGCTGGGACCGCTCGGGCCGTGGTTGCTGTCGGCGACCGTGTGCGCGGTGGCCGCGATCGAGTCGGCCGTCGTCGGCATGGTCGTCGACGGCGGCGCGTGGCTGCGCCGCCCGGACGGCACGGAGGCCGCCGCGCTGTTGTGGCAGGCGGCGGTCGTCACGGTCGTCGGGTTCGTGTGCTGGTACATGGGCGTGCAGCGCATCGGTGCCGAGCGCGCCACCCTCTTCTCCGGGCTCATCCCGGTGGCCGCCGCCTGCACGGCCCCCCTCGTCGGCACGGGCTCCTACGGTGCCGCGCAAGCCGTCGGGAGCGCGCTGGTGGGTGCCGGGGTCGCCCTGGGAGCGGGGGCGCTGACCCGCCGCCGGGCGGCGGCCACCGTGGAGGACGGGTCAGCGGCAGTCATCGAGGGCCGGCCGGCGGCTGCCGTCGAGGGCCGGCCGGCGGCTGCCGTCGAGGGTCGGTCAGCGGCTGCCGTCGAGGATGACGCGGGCGACCAGCGCGGGGTCGTCGTTCATGGGGCAGTGGCCGCAGCCGGGCAGGCGCACCAGCCGGGCGCCGGGGATGATCCGCTTGGCGCGGACGCCCTGGCGGCGCACGAGGAGCCAGTCCCGGGTGCCCCAGGCCACGGTGACGGGAAGCCCGGGGACGTCGTCGGTGAACAGGACGCTGCCACCGGCCCGGAGGGTCTCGTCGAACCCGGTGGCCCCCGCCAGGGCGAGTGTCTCGGCGACCACCGCCTCGGGTGAACGGCGGCCCGGGCGGGCGTAGATGGTGCTCGTCAGGGCGGTGCGGCCGGCCGCCGACCGGGACAGCCGCTCCACCAGCGGGAGCGGCATCCGGCGCGAGATGTGCCGCATGGTGAGCAGGACGCCGAACGCGTAACGCCGTTCGGCCTCGTTCCAGAACCCGGCCGGGGACAGCGCCGTGACGGACCGTACGAGCTTCTCGCGGCCCAGCTCCAGGGCGAGCAGACCGCCCAGGGAGTTACCCGCCACATGGGGGCGGTCGAGCTCCAGCGCCTCGCAGAAGGCACCGAAGACGGCCGTCGTCGTGGGCAGGTCGTAGGTGAGCCCGTCCGGCAGCGCGGGCGACGCGCCGAAGCCGGGCAGGTCGACGGTGATGACCTCGCGCTCGGCCGCCAGGATGTGCGTCACCGGGTCCCAGGCCTGCCGGTGGTGACCGATGCCGTGCAGCAGGAGCAGCGGTTCACCGGTGCCCTCGCGGGTGTAGGAGACCGTCACGGACCGCGGACCGAGCGGGGAGGGGACCTGGAAGGAGACCGTGGCGGCGGACATGGTGCAGCTCCTCGTCTGGGCGGATGGACGCGCCGGCCTGCGGCGGTCGTAGACAGCTTGTCAGCAACTGCTACCGGCGGGTAGTCCCCGGGAGTAACAAGCCGCGCGCATCGGACGGCAGCGATCACCGGAATCGCCTGGACACGGCCCAGCCCCTCGGGTTGGGATGGGACGGTGACCACCGACATCGCGATCGACGTCTTCGAAGAGCACCGCCCCGTCCTGATGGGAGTCGCCTACCGGATGCTCGGCCGGGTCGCCGACGCCGAGGACGTGGTCCAGGAGGCCTGGCTGCGCTGGTCCGGAGCCGACCGCTCCGACGTGCGCGAACCGCGCGGCTACCTGGTCCGTGTCACCACCCGGCTCGCCATCGACCGGCTGCGCCAGGTGCAGTCCCGCAACGAGACGTACCCCGGCCCCTGGCTCCCCGAGCCCTACGTCACCGACTACGCGGCCACCGTCCCGGACACCGCCGAGCGGGCCGTCCTCGCCGACACCGTCTCGCTCGCCGTCCTGGTCGTCATGGAGTCGCTCTCGCCCCTGGAGCGCGCCGTGTTCGTGCTCCGGGAGGCCTTCGGCTACCCGTACGCCGAGATCGCGGCCATGATCGACCGCGCCGAGCCGGCCGTGCGCCAGCTCGCCGGGCGGGCCCGCCGCCATGTCGACGAGCGGCGCCCGCGCTACGAGGTGGATCCCGGCGAACGCCGAGCGCTCACGGAGAAGTTCCTCGCCGCCGCGGCAGGCGGCGACCTCGACGGACTCATGGCGCTGCTGGCCCCCGACGTCCGTCTCGTGGGCGACGGCGGCGGCATCGGAAAGGCCCCGGTGCGCGTCCTCGAAACCGCCGACAAGGTGGGCCGGTTCGTGCACGGCGCGGCCGGCAAGGGCGTGCGGGAGGCGTCGTTCCGGTTCATGGAGATCAACGGCGGTTTCGCCGTGGTCCTCCTGACCGGCGACAAGGTCGACAGCGTCTTCCAACTCGACGTCGCCGACGGGCGCATCCAGTGCGTCTACATCGTCCGCAACCCGGAGAAGCTGCTCTCCCTGGCGGTCGTGAAGCCTTGATGAACGCTGTCGGGCGTCCGGCCCGCCGGACGCCCGGGGGTTCGATGATTGGTCTTGACCAAGGGTGGGGGCACGCCTATGGTCGCAAGAAAGTGCAACAACCTTTAATAAACAAGGGCGCTAAAAACGCCGCCGGGCCACGGCGAAGCAGCGGAGGACAGGGTGGGGACCCAGCAGCTGGAATCGGTGCCGGAACCGAAGTACTGGCATCTGAAGACCGTGCTCAGTGAGGCATTGGACTCCGAGTTCTCGGTGGGGGAGATCCTGCCCAACGAACGTGACCTCGCGGCCCGCTTCGGCGTCGCCCGGGCCACCCTTCGCCAAGCGCTGGAGCAGCTCGAACTGGAGGGTCGACTGCAGCGCCGTCGCGGCGTCGGCACCACCGTGGCGCCCCCGCGCGTGGGTGTCGCCGTCGGCACCGAACAGCACGCTTGGCCGGGCACCGTGGGCGACGCCTGGCAGGCCGTGGACTGCACAGCATCGGCTCCGCCCGTGGCGGTCGCCGACATCCTGGAGAGCGTCCACGGGGAGCAGGTGCACGTCGTACGCCGCTCCCGCATGTCGCACGGCCAGCCCGTCGCCGCCGAACTGCTCTACGTCCCGGCGGCCTCGGTGCCCGCCCTCTCCGCCATAGACGCGCCCTCCGGTGCCGCACGCGCGCGTGCCGTCCTGCGCGAGCTGCAGCGCCTGGAACTGGAGCGACAGGACCGCTCGGTGGAGCTGGGCTCCGCCCGCGCGGACGACGCCAAGGAGCTGGACCGGCTGCCGGGCGCGCCCGTCCTGGTCGTCACCACCCGCTTCTTCGCCGAGGGACGCACGGCGGCTGTCTCCCTGGCCACCTACCGTGCTGACACGTGCCGCCTGACCTTCGGTGCCTCGGGCGGCGTCGAAATCCACCACGGCCCGGAGCGCCGCGCGTCCTGACGGCGCCGACAGCGTTGTCTCCGGCCGCACCGCACCGACCGCAGCCACTGCCGCGCCCCGGACCCCGGGGCGCGGCGTCCCTGTGCCCGCCGGTGGTTCAGCGGCGCGCCGTCACCGTGCCCTCCACCGCGAAGAGCTGTTCCTCGACGTGGTCCAGGGCGAGCCGGAGCGCGCCCATGGCGACGGCCGCCTCGCCCAGCCGGGAGAGGGCGACCCGGGGCGGACGCAGGCAGTAGCGGGCCAGCTCGCGGCGCAGGGGGTCGAGGACGTCGTCGATGCCGGCGGCCCAGCCGCCGACGACGACCAGCTCGGGATCGAGGGCCAGGACGAGGGCCGTCACGTCGTGGACGAGCCGCTGTATGAAGCGGTCGACGGCCTCACGGGCCCGCGCGTCGCCCTCGCGCGCGTGCTTGAAGACCTCGGCGACCGCCTGCTCGTCCAGCGGGTGCAGGGGCTCGCCCGTGGTCGACAGCAGCGTCTCCGGGGTGGCCTCCCGGCCCAGCAGATGCAGCGCGCCGATCTCCCCGGCCGCGCCGCCGTACCCCCGGTGCAGCCGCCCGCCGATCAGCGAACCGGCACCCGGGCTCAGCCCCGCCAGCACGAACACCACGTCGTCGGACTCGGTGGCGGCACCCTTCCAGTGCTCGGCCACGGCGGCCGCGTTGGCGTCGTTCTCGACCAGCACGGAGCACTTGAAGGAACGGCTCAGCCGCTCGCCCAGGTTCAGTCCCGTCCACTCCGGCAGGGCCGAGCACAGGCGTACGGCGCCGTCGGCCTCGATGACCCCAGGACTGCCCACCCCGACCGCGCGCAGCGAACCGCGTGACACACCGGACCTGCGGAGCAGCTCGGCGACGGTCGAGCGCAGCCGCTCCAGCCGGTCGTCCGCCGACGCCGACTCGGAGACCTCCTTGGACAGCGAGCCCAGCACCCGCCCGTCGAGGTCCGCGAGCAGAGCGGCCACCCGGTGCGAGCCCACGTCCAGCCCCAGCAGATGGCCGGCCTCGGCCCGGAACCGGTAGCGCCGTGCCGGGCGCCCCTGCCGCCGGGCGGCACCCTCCTCGGCGGCCCGCTCGACCACCAGCCCGGCCTCCACCAACCCCTCCACGACACCCTCGACCGTGGGCCGGGACAGCCCGGTGACCCTGGTGATCTCGGTCAGCGTCGCGTGGTCCGTGGCCCGCAGCGCGTGCAGCACCACGGCCGAGTTGATTCTTCGAAGCAGAGAAGGATCCCCGCCGGTCAGTGGCCCCAACGCCCGTCCTCCCAGCTCGCGCCCGATGTCTGCCGGATCGTACTCGCCACGACGCACCCCGGCGAGTGCCCGCCGCCCCCGACCTGCACGAATTCCCAGGGACCCATGACCATGCCGATCGTCACCGTGCCCCGCCCCGGTCTCCTGACGCCGTGCCAATTGTCAGTGGTGCCCGCTTTACTGGACCGCATGAGCATCACGCACCACCTCGCCGTGATCGACCGGCTGCGCTCCGAGGAGTTCCCCGCGGAGTCCGGCCGGTCGGACGTCGGCACGGCGGGGCCGGGGTACCACGTCGCCGAGTTACGGACGAGCGCCGACTTCTGGGAGGACGACGGCACACGGCGCGAGGAGACCGAGGAACAGTTCGAGGCGGACCGCGACGCCCTGTCGGAGCTGCTCACCGCACGCTGGGGTGCCCCGGCCGTGTTCAGCCTCTGGAGCGTCCTCGACCGGTCGATGGACGGCGAGGACGTACCCGAGCCCTGGGCGGCGCTCAGTTCCCACGTCCCCGACCTGCACCTCTGGCAGGTCGACGGCCGCTGGGTCGCCCTCGGCGTCTCCCAGTGGGACAAGGAACTGCCGTTCCAACTCGTCGCGTTGATAACGGAGATAGACCCGCCTTGACCAGCCGGGCGCGGCGCCGGGCAGCCCGTGCCGCCAGGCCGACGTGCGGCGGGCGGCCGGGCCGACGTGCGGCGGGCGGCCGGGCCGACGTGCGGCCGCTCAGCCCTCCGCCGCCACCCGCAGTCGGGCGAACTCCTCCGCCATGGTCGCCGCCGTCCAGTGCGCGTTCAGTCCGCTCGGGTTGGGCAGCACCCACACACATGAGGCCCCGATCGTCCTCTCCTGCGGTCCGACGGCGGCCTTGCGGTCGCCGAAGGCGGCGCGGTACGCGGTCACACCGACCACCGCGAGCCAGCGCGGGCGCAGCCGTTCCACCTTGGCGGTCAGCAGCCGGCCGCCCTCCACGTACTCCTCGGCCGTCAGCTCGTCGGCGCGCGCCGTGGCGCGGGCGACGACGTTGGTGATGCCGAGCCCGTACGACGGCAGTTCACCCTGCTCGGACGGCTTCAGGAGCCGGGGCGTGAAGCCGGACAGGTGCAGGACGGGCCAGAAGCGGTTGCCGGGGCGGGCGAAGTGGTGGCCCGAGGCGGCCGTCATCAGCCCCGGGTTGATGCCGCAGAAAAGGACGCGGAGGCCGTCCGCGGTGACGTCCGGCACCAGCCGGTCGCGGGCGGCCTCCAGTTCGGCCTGGGTGTAGCGGGTCAGAGGATCGCCCCCGGCGTGTAACCGGCGGCCTCCGGACGCTGCTTCACGATCTCCTCGATCCGGCCGACGACGACGGCGACCTGGTCGGCGGCGGCGCCGGTGAAGGAGAGCTTGTCGGACATCAGCGCGTCCAGCCCGGCACGGTCCAGCGGGATGCGGTCGTCGGCGGCGAGCTTGTCGAGCAGCTCGTTGCGCTCGGCGCCCTGCTCGCGCATGGCCAGCGCGGAGGCGACGGCGTTCTCCTTGATGGCCTCGTGCGCCACCTCACGGCCGACGCCCGCCCGCACCGCGCCCATCAGCACCTTCGTCGTGGCGAGGAAGGGGAGGTAGCGGTCCAGCTCGCGCGCGACGACCGCCGGGAACGCGCCGAACTCGTCGAGGACGGTCAGGAAGGTCTCCAGCAGACCGTCCAGCGCGAAGAAGGCGTCCGGCAACGCGACCCGGCGCACCACCGAGCAGGACACGTCGCCCTCGTTCCACTGGTCACCGGCCAGCTCGCCCGTCATCGAGGCGTAGCCGCGCAGGATGACCATGAGGCCGTTGACGCGCTCGCACGACCGCGTGTTCATCTTGTGCGGCATGGCGGACGAGCCGACCTGACCGGGCTTGAAGCCCTCGGTCACCAGCTCGTGCCCGGCCATCAGCCGGATCGTCTTGGCCAGCGAGGAGGGGGCCGCCGCCAGCTGCACCAGCGCGGTCACCACGTCGTAGTCCAGCGAGCGCGGGTAGACCTGGCCGACCGAGGTGAACGCCTGCGCGAAGCCGAGGTGCCCGGCGATCCGGTCCTCCAGCTCCGACAGCTTGGCGGCGTCCCCGCCCAGCAGGTCGAGCATGTCCTGGGCCGTGCCGACCGGGCCCTTGATGCCGCGCAGCGGGTAGCGGCCGAGCAGCTCCTCGACGCGGCCGTACGCCACGAGCAGTTCGTCGGCGGCGGTCGCGAACCGCTTGCCGAGGGTGGTGGCCTGCGCGGCCACGTTGTGCGAGCGGCCGGCCATGACCAGCTCGCCGTACTCACCGGCCAGCTTGCCGAGCCGCGCCAGGACGGCCACCGTACGGTCGCGGACCAGCTCCAGGGAGAGCCGGATCTGCAACTGCTCGACGTTCTCGGTGAGGTCCCGGGAGGTCATGCCCTTGTGCACGTGCTCGTGCCCGGCGAGGTCGTTGAACTCCTCGATCCGCGCCTTCACGTCGTGCCGCGTGACCTTCTCGCGCTCGGCGACGGAGGCCAGGTCGACGGTGTCGAGGACCCGCTCGTAGTCGGCGAGCGCCTCGTCCGGCACCTCGATGCCGAGGTCCTTCTGGGCCCGCAGCACGGCCAGCCAGAGCTGCCGCTCCAGCCTCACCTTCTGCTCGGGCGACCAGAGCGTGGCGAGCTCGGCGGAGGCGTAGCGTCCGGCGAGGACGTTCGGGATGCGGGGCTTGGCTGGCGCAGAAGTCACGTGTACGGATTCTACTGGCGATTCGTGCAGGTGAGCGCCGAGGGTCTCTTCGGAGGAACCTACGAAGAGGATCGCCGGAGCCTAGGCGGAGGACTCCGCGCCGTCGGCCAGCTCCGCCAGGATGTCTCCGTGGCACGGCTCGGGCGCGCACCAGCAGGCCAGCGTCTTCCCGCGCAGCTCCGGCACGAGGGCCATCAGCTCGGGGTCGGCCGTCAGGTACTCCCGGTACTTCGCCATGATCTCGGCCCGCGTCCCGTCGCGCTTCTTCTTCTCGGTGTCGTACTGGAACGGGTTGTAGAGCGGGTGCTGCGGCAGGTCCCAGTGGCCCATGGTCCAGCGGCGTCCGATGTAGACGAGGTCGCTGGGGGCGAACTCCATCCGGGGTCCGAAGTCGCGGATGCGGCCCTTGAGGTTGATCACGGTCGTGGTCACACGCGCCTCCCGGCAGGACGGCTCCCTACGCTACGCGCCGGCAGCACGCACCGAACACCGCTGTTTCTCCTGCGGAGATCCATCAGAAGTGCCCTACGTGCGCTTGAGCGTGGGCATGAGGCGGAGGGCGTTGTCACGGTAGATGCCGCGGCGTTGGCGGTTGGTGAAGACGGGGTCGGTCTCGACGGCCGGGACCGTGAAGCCGGTGATGATGTCGGCGGAGGCGGCCGGCCAGTCGGTGCCGAAGAGGATCCGGTCGGCACCGGCCGTGGCCACCAGCGTGCCCGAGGGGGCCAGCGGGCCCGCCGTGTCGTAGTAGAAGCGGTGGAGATAGTCCTGGACACGGGCGGCGTCGAGGGGTGGGGTGCAGAAGCTGCCGAAGGCCTTCATGCGGGTGGCGATCTGAGGGAGGAACCCGCCGGCGTGTGGCAGGACGACTGACAGGTGGGGGTAGCGGTCGAGTGTCCTGGTACGGATCAGATTCACGGCGGCACGCGTGGAATCCAGCAGGAAGTCGCACATGAAGTTCGGGATTCCGGGGACGGTGGGCACGCCGGGTGGTCCGCCCGGGAGGTCGAGCGGGTGGGTGACAAGGACAGCGGAGCGTTCGTCGAGTTCGGCGAGGAAGCGGTCGTAGGAGGGGTCGCCGAGGTAGATGCCGTTGTAGTTGGCTTTCACGCTGACTCCGACGGCACCGAGCTCGTCGAAGGCGTGTTGGAGAGCCCACGTGGTCACATCGGGATGGTCCAGGACAGCAGGGGCGAGGATGGCGAAACGGCCGGGGTGTGCGGCCACCAGGTCGGCCATTGCCTCGAAGACGACAGTGAGGCCTTCCCTGGCCTGCGCGGCGGAGCGGTACCGGTCCTGCATGGTGGGGTTGAGCACCGCGGTCGCGATGCCCACCCGGTTCATCAGCGCCAGAGTGGAGTCCAGGTCCCAGCGTGCCCACCACGGCAGTTCCTGCCGCCGCACCAGGCCCTCACGCTCGGCCCAGTCGACCCATGCCGGAGCGGTGAAATGGTGGTGGACATCGATCCTCGAACGGCTGCCGTCGTCACCGCTCTGCGAGCCCTGGGGCCCCGCTTCCTCCCTGGCCAGAGCGCTGGCCCCACCCGTGGCGGCGACGGTGGTCGCCACCGCGCCACCGGTGATCAGCAGACTGCGCCGACTCATGGCCTCGGTCGATTCCGGCATCCGCGTATCCCATCCGTAGCTCCGGCTTGCTGCACCACGATGGCCCGGCGACGGGCCTGTGATCAGCACGGCGTGCCCTGTTCGAGGCTGGTTACCTCGGACGGACGCGGTCCGGAGGGCGGCGCCCGGCCGTTCCCGCCGTCGTACGGCTTCGAGGGCCGGGCGCCGAGTGCGGACCGCCGATGGGGAGGGCGTCGTGCGCGGCATCGATACGGATCCACCTGTACTTCGACCGGTGCCGGGCATCCGGACGAGGATCAGGGTCACGTTCCCAGCCGTCGCCAGCCCGTCACAGGTCCGGGGTTCGTGTCGTCCATAGGGGTGACCCAGAAGGCTTTGCCCAGCTCAGCGCTGAACTGGGCGCCTGTCCGGCCGTCCCCGGAGGAGCGGCCGGTGAGACGGCGCCCTATCCACGGCAGCAGGTACTGCCGGGCGAACCGCGCGTGGGCCACCTGGCGGGCGGTCCAGCCGGGCGGCGGGGTGACGGGCATCGGCGTCCGCCACTCCGGGTCCTCCGCCTCGTGGCCGAGCGTCTGCCAGACCGCCTCGGCGACCCGGCGGTGCCCTTCGGCGGTCAGGTGCAGCCGGTCCACGTCCCACATGCGGGGATCGCTCAGCGAGGCAGCGCCGTAGAGGTCGACGACGAGGGCGCCGTGCCGGGCGGCCAGGTCGTCGACGCATGCGAACAGCTCCTCCATGCGCGGCCGGAACCGCTCCAGGACGGGGCCCTGGCGGCCGGGGCTGCGCATCAGGACGAGCTGCTTGCAGGCGGGGGCGAGACGCTCCACCGCCTCCTCCAGCAGGCCGCGCACCCGGCCCATGTCGCACTTCGGCCGGAGTGTGTCGTTCAGGCCGCCGACCAGGGTGATGACGTCCGCCTCCATCGAGGCCGCGACCTCCACCTGCTCGGCGACGATCTGGCCGATCAGCTTCCCGCGCACCGCGAGGTTGGCGTACCGGAAACCGGGCGTCCGCGCGGCCATGCGGCCGGCGAGGAGGTCCGCCCAGCCACGGTACGTACCGTCGGGGAGGAGGTCGGACATGCCCTCGGTGAAGGAGTCGCCGACCGTGACGAGGCTGGAGTGGGCGGGACCAGAGGCGGGAGGACCGGCGGGGCTGTGATTCGTCTGCATGGCGTCGAAAATGGTACCCCGAAGCACATACCCAGCGGTCGGTCACTTTGCTCACAGCCGCCCGCCGCCCGCCGCCCGCCCTCGGGCTGAGGATGGGCAGCGGGCGGCGTGCCTCAGACGGCCGGCTGTCCGAACAGCTCCCGCAGGACGTCCTCCATGGTCACGATGCCCCCGAGCCGCCCGTCCTCGCCCAGCACGGCCGCCAGGTGCGTCCGGCTGCGGCGCATCGCGGTGAGCACGTCGTCCAGGGGCGTGGTCTCCCGCACCCGGGCGATGGACCGCATGTCCCGGACGGAGAACGGCACGTCCCTCGGGGCCGCGTCGAGCGCGTCCTTCACATGGAGGTAGCCCACGATCCGGCGCCCCTCGTCGACCACGGGGAAGCGGGAGAAGCCGGACTCGGCCGACAGCCGCTCCAGCTCCTCCGGGGTGACCCCCATGCCCGCGTAGACCACGCGCTCCAGCGGGAGCACCACGTCCCGCACGGGTCGACGGCCCAGTTCGAGCGCGTCGCGCAGCCGCTCCTGCGCGCGGTCGTCGATCAGCCCGGCCTCGCTGGAGTCCGCGACGAGACGGGCCAGTTCGGTGTCCGAGAAGGTCGCCGCGACCTCGTCCTTCGTCTCGATCCGCATCAGCTTCAGCAGCGTGTTCGCGAAGGCGTTGACCGTGAAGATCACCGGGCGCAGCGCACGCGACAGCGTCACCAGCGGCGGACCGAGCAGCAGGGCGCTGCGTACCGGCTCCGCCAGGGCGATGTTCTTCGGCACCATCTCGCCGAGCAGCATGTGGAGATAGGTGGCGAGCGCCAGGGCGATCACGAACGAGATCGCGTGACCCGCGCCCTCCGGCACACCCACCGCGTGGAACAGCGGCTCCAGCAGGTGTTCGATCGCGGGCTCCGCGACCACACCGAGCACCAGGGTGCACAGGGTGATGCCGAGCTGCGCGGCCGCCATCAACGCGGACACGTGCTCCAGACCCCACAGCACACTGCGGGCCCTGCGGTCGCCCTGTTCGGCGTACGGTTCGATCTGGCTGCGGCGTACGGAGATCAGGGCGAACTCGGCGCCCACGAAGAAGGCGTTGACGACCAGCGTCGCCAAGCCGATCAGCAGCTGGACGGCGGTCATCGGGTCTCCTCCTCGTGCTCCTCGGCGGACGCGACCGGCGCGTGCAGCAGCACCCGCGCGGCCCGGCGCCCGGCCGCGTCCACCACGTCGAGCCGCCAGCCGGCGACCTCCACGCTGTCCCCGACGGCCGGGATACGGCCCAGTTCGGTGGCGACGAGGCCCGCGAGGGTCTCGTACGGCCCCTCGGGCGCGCGCAGGCCGACGCGGGCGAGCTGGTCGGTGCGGGCCGAGCCGTCGGCCGAGTACAGCTCGCGGCCGTTCTCGTCGCTGCCGACGGGGGCCAGGTCGGGTGTCTCGTGCGGGTCGTGCTCGTCGCGGACCTCGCCGACGACCTCCTCGACGATGTCCTCCAGCGTCACGACGCCGGCGGTACCGCCGTACTCGTCGATGACGACGGCCATCGTTCGCTTGCCGGAGAGCCGGTCGAGGACCCGGTCGACGGTCAGCGACTCGGGCACGAGCAGCGGCTCGCGCAGCAGTTCGGCGACGGACGTGCGCAGGCGGCGCTCGGCGGGCACGGCGAGGACGTCCTTGATGTGCACGGTGCCGATGACCGAGTCCAGGCTGCCCCGGTAGACGGGGAAGCGGGACAGGCCGGTGGCCCGGGTGGCGTTGGCCACGTCCTCGCAGGTCGCCTGGGCTTCGAGGGCGATGACCTGGACGCGCGGGGTCATCACGTTCTCCGCGGTCAGATCGGCCAAATTCAGCGTGCGCACGAACAGCTCGGCGGTGTCCTCCTCCAGGGCGCCCTCCTTGGCCGAGTGCCGGGCGAGGGCCGCCAGCTCCTGGGGGCCGCGCGCGGAGGCCAGTTCCTCGGCCGGCTCGATGCCGAAGAGCCGTACGAGACGGTTGGCGGTGTTGTTGAGATGGGTGATGAACGGCCGGAACGCGGCGCTGAACCAGCGCTGCGGGTTCGCCACCTTCTTCGCCACCGGAAGCGGTGCCGAGATCGCCCAGTTCTTGGGCACCAGCTCGCCGACGACCATCAGCACGACGGTCGACAGGGCCGTACCGATCACGAGGGCCACCGAGCTCGACGCGGAGGCCGGCACGCCGACCGCCTCCAACGGGCCCGCGATCAGCTTGGCGATGGACGGCTCGGCGAGCATGCCGACGACCAGGTTGGTGACGGTGATGCCGAGCTGGGCGCCGGAGAGCTGGAACGTCAGATTCCGGACGGCCTTGAGGGCGCCCGCGGCACCCCGTTCGCCGCGCTCCACGGCCCGTTCCAGCCGGCCCCGGTCGACGGTGGTCAGCGAGAACTCCGCGGCGACGAAGGCACCACAGATCAGCGAGAGCAGCACCGCCACCAGAAGGAGGAGCACTTCGGTCATCGGGTCACCTCCGTCCCATGGTCGGACAGAGGCGGCAGGAATGCGCGACGTCGGGCGCCCGCGCCGGTGCCGGTACGGCGTCGGGCGTCGGTGCTGGTGCGGCGTCGGACATCGGTGCCGGTACGACGTGGGGCGCTGGTACTGGGAGGCTCGCCCATGGGCGGACGCTCACAACCTTTCCGTGGAGGTTGACGGGTCCACCCATGGTAAAGGATCGGCAAAGGCGGGTCGGTCCCGGCGGGAGGCGGTCAGTTCCCGAGCGGCTTCACCCATCGCCGCCACTTCTCCTCCGGCGCGTACCCGGCCGCTCGCCAGGCATGCTGGGCCGTCTCGTTCCGCACGAGCACCATCGCTTCGCCGCGCCGCCCGCCGAGCCGTACGAACCGCTCCTCGGCGGCGGTGAGCAGCGCCGAGCCGATGCCCCTGCGGCGGCGCCCGGGGTGCACCGCCAGCCGGTACAGATGGCATCGCCAGCCGTCGAAGCCGGCGACGACCGTGCCCACCAGCTCTCCGTCCAGCTCGGCGAGGATCAGTGACTCGGGGTCGCGGGCCACGAGCCGCTCCACGCCCTCGCGGTCGTCACTGATGCTCGTGCCCTCGGCGGCCACCTTCCAGAAGGCGAGCACGGCGTCGAGATCGTCGGGCGTCGCGGCCCGTATACGCAGGTCGGTCATGATCGGATCCCATCACGGGGGCCGCGCGACGACCTGAGATTCCAGAATCCGGACGAGGCCCGCCCACCGGGGGAGCACCGGCCGGGAGCGGTCGCCCCGCCGCGCGACCGCTCGTCTCACCTGCCCCGCAGTGCCTCGACCACCTTCGCGAAGACCTCCATGTTCGGCTCCAGGACGGTCAGGTACGAGAAGCCGTACCGCTCCCGTTGTGCCAGCACCTGGTCGACGATCTCCTCCAGCGTCCCCACCAGGACCAGCGGCAGCTGGAGGACCTGCTCCTCGCTGAGCTTCGGCAGGTGGCCGAGCCACGGCCGCACGGCGGCGGCGCGGTCCTCGGTCAGCTCGACGATCTGGATCAGCAGGTTGAGCTCGGCGGGTTCCTTCCGCCCGGCGGCGAACTCCCGGTACCGGCCGACCCGTTCGTCCAGCTCCTCGGCGGTCAGCGCTTCCAGCTTCCCGCCCGCGACCGTCCGCGCGCCCGTGAACGCCGCGATGTCCGCGTGTTCGGCGGTGGCGCGCAGCACCCGGTCACCGTTGGCGCCGATCAGCAACGGCACCCGGGTCCGCTGCGCGGGGCGTGGCATGGGGGTCCCCCCGCTCGAGCGCAGCCGAGAGTGGGGGAGGTCGTCGGAACCGAGGAGCCGGTCCAACTCCTCGACCGTGCGCAGCAGATGGTCCACCCGCTCACCGGCCGACCCCCACGGCAGACCGGCCTTCTCGTGCTCGGCCGCCACGTACCCGGTGCCGAGCCCCAGCTCCAGCCGTCCGCCGGTCAGCGCGTCCGTGGTGGCGACCTCGCGGGCGAGCAGCGTCGGGTTCCAGAAGCCCGCGTTGAGCACGAAGGTGCCGAGCCGCGGCCGCTCGGTCGCCTCCGCCGCGGCCACCAGCGACGGGAACGGGGCCGGCATGCCCAGATGGTCGGGGACCAGGATCACGTCGTAGCCGAGCTGTTCGGCGCGGCGGCACTTCGCGCGCCACTCCCCGCCCGACGTGGGGCTGAGCAGGCTGACTCCGAAGCGGAACGGGCGCGGCATGAACTCTCCTCACTGACAAGGGACTTGAGTCGGCACACCGGCGAGTACATCACTCGTGCGCGATGGCCGCCAGCACGTTCATCCGGGACGCCCGCAGGGCGGGCAGCAGGGCCGCCACCACGCCCACGACCGCGGAGCCGAGCACGACGGCGACGACCGTGCCCCACGGGATCGCCAGCGCCTTCATCCCCTGGAGCGCCAGGATCTGCTGCACGCACACGCCCCAGACCAGCCCCAGCGCGAGCCCGAGGACGGCACCGAACACGGCGATCACCACCGACTCCAGCCGGATCATCCGCCGCAACTGCCGCCTGGCCAGCCCGATCGCGCGCAGCAACCCGATCTCCCGGGTGCGCTCCACCACCGACAGCGCGAGGGTGTTGACCACGCCGAGCACCGCGATGACGATCGCGAGGCCCAGCAACGCGTAGACCAGGTAGAGCAGGACGGCGATCTGGCCCCGGACCAGCTCCTTGTAGTCGGCCTGGTCGCGGACCTGCACCTGCGGATACGCCTCCAGCGTCCGCTCCAGGTTCGCACGCAGCTCGTCGGCGTCCGCGCCGGAGCCGGTGTTCACGTACAGGGCCGAGTCCTGCCCGTCGGGCACCTGGGTCTCGATGGTGCCCATGCCGAAGAACAGCCCGCCCCGCATCCCGAAGCCGTCGGCGGTGTCCTGGTCGGTGAGCGCGGCCACCTTCAGCTCGGCGTTCTTCCCGGCGGGGAATCGCACCGGGAGCGTGTCGCCCACCGTCACGTCGTGCTCCCGCGCGAAGTCGACGTCCATGGCGATGGCACCGTCCGCGAGGGCGGCCGCGCTGTCGCCCTGGGCGTAGGTGACGTTCGCGACCTCGTCGAGCCGCCCGTCGTAGGCCGCGGCGGTCGTCTCGATCCGTTCGCCGTCCGGCAGCCGTACCGCGACGGGGGTGAACCGCTGCCGCACCACGAGGCCGACGCCGTCGGTGGCGCGGATCCGGTCGGTGACCTCCTGCGGGAACGGCAGGAAGTTCTGGTTCTGGACGACGAAGTCGGCACCGAGGGTCTTGTCGATCTCCTGGTCGAAGGACTTCGTCATCGACGCGCTCGCCACGGACATGCCGCCGACCAGCGCGATCCCCACCATCAACGCGGCGGCGGTGGCTCCGGTCCGCCGCGGGTTGCGCAGGGCGTTGCGCTGGCTCATCCGTCCGACGGAGCCGAACAGCGCGGGGATCGCCCCGCCCAGGACCCGGATCACCGGCCGGACGAGGAGCGGTCCCGCGACGACCGTCGCGACGAGGGTGAGGACCACGCCGAGGCCGAGCAGGGAGGCCGCCGATCCCGTGTCCGACGACACCGCGCACCCCACGAGCGCGGCGGCACCCGCCGCCCCGACGACCGCTCCGACCACCGCGCGCACCTTCAACGGCCGTCCGACCCCGGCGATCTCGGCGTCCGCGAGCGCCGCCATCGGCGACACGGCCGACGCCCGCCGCGCCGGCAGATAGGCCGCCACGAAGGTCACGCCGAGCCCCACGACGTAGGCCGCGACGGGCGTTCCGACGCCGATGACCATCTCGGTCGACTTCAGGTTCATCCCGAAGGCGCCCATCAGCGCGATCAGTCCGAAGGCCAGCCCGATGCCCGCGGCGAGACCGAGCGTCGACCCGACCAGGCCGAGCAGCGCCGCCTCGGTCAGCACCGACCGCCGCACCTGCCGCCGGTCGGCACCCAGCGCGCGCAACAGGCCCAGTTCGCGGGTGCGTTGGGCGATGAGCATCGAGAAGGTGTTGACGATGAGGAACATCCCGACGAGCGTCGCGATGCCGGCGAAGCCGAGCATCACGTACTTGATGACGTCGAGGAAGCCGCCGAGCGAGGCGGCGGCCGACTCGGCCTGCTCGTCGGCGGTCTCGTACTCGTACGCGGTGGGCCCCAGCGCGTCGGCGATCCGGCGTTTGAGCGCGTCGTCGCTCACCCCCGGCCCGGCGGTCACCGAGATGCTGGTGGCGGCGTCGCGATCGCCCAGCAGCTCGGTCTGCGCGACCCGGGTGTCGAGGAAGACGAGCGCGGAACCGGGGTTGGTCGTGGTGAAGGTGGCGATGCCGACGACCTTCACCTCGAAGGAGCCCGGCCGCGCGAGGACGGTCAGGGTGTCGCCGATCCGTACGTCCTTGTTCTCCGCGGTGTCCGCGTCCAGCAGCGCCTGACCCGGGCCCTCCGGCGCGTGCCCGCTCGTCAGCTTCACCGGGCTGCGGTCGGTGGGATGCCAGCCGGTGGCGATGGTGGGGGCGCCCGTCGTCGGCCCCACCGACTCGTTGTCGCTGTCGACGACCGTGACGTTCTCCACGGACGCGTCGACGTGGGCGTCCGCCACACCGTCGATCCCCGCGACGCGCTCGGCGAGCGAGGCGGGCACCGTCTCCACCGCGCCGGTCGGCAGCTGGCCCTCCAGCCCGTCGTCCTTGGGGCCCACGGTCACATCGGCCGAGGTGGAGGCGAAGAGCCGGTCGAAGGTGCGGGTGACCGTGTCCGAGAAGATCAGACTGCCCGCGACGAACGCCACGGACAGGATCACCGCGAGGGCCGAGAGCAGCAGCCGCCCCTTGTGTGCCAGGAAACTCCGCAGGGTCGCCTTGAGCACGGTCTCAGTCCTTGTCGACGTCGGCGTCGGCGTCGGCGTCGGTGGCCCCGGCCCCCGCCCCGGTGGTGGGCGTGCCCTCGGGCGTGAAGGCCGCCCGGACGGTGTCGAAGCGCTTCATGCGCTCCAGGACGGCGTCGGCCGAGGGACGCTCCATGCGGTCCACGATCCGCCCGTCCGCGAGGAAGAGCACCAGGTCGGAGTGGGCGGCGGCGCCGGGGTCGTGGGTGACCATGACGACCGTCTGGCCCAGCTGGTCCACCGCCTCGCGCAGGAAGCCGAGCACTTCGAGCCCGGCGCGGGAGTCGAGGTTCCCGGTGGGCTCGTCCGCGAAGATCAGCTCGGGCCGGGAGGCGAGGGCACGGGCGCAGGCGACGCGCTGCTGCTGGCCGCCGGAGAGCTGGGCGGGCCGGTGCCTCAGCCGGTCCCGCAGCCCGAGCGTGTCGATGACCTGGGCCAGCCACTTCTCGTCGGGCTTCTTGCCCGCGATGTCCATGGGCAGGGTGATGTTCTCGGCCGCGTTCAGCGTGGGGATCAGGTTGAAGGACTGGAACATGAAGCCGATCCGGTCCCGGCGCAGCCGGGTCAGGTCGCGTTCCCTGAGTCCGGTGATCTCGGTGTCCCCGAGCCAGACCCCTCCGGCCGAGACGGTGTCGAGTCCGGCCAGGCAGTGCATCAACGTGGACTTGCCCGACCCCGAGGGGCCCATCACGGCGGTGAAACGGCCGCGCGCGATGTCCACGTCGACCGAGTCGAGGGCGAGGACCGCCGTCTCGCCCGAGCCGTACGCCTTCGTCAGGCCCCGGGCGCGGGCGGCGATGCCGTCGCCTTCCGCGCGGCCGAGGGTGTGCTCAGCGGCAGCAGTGGACAAAACGGCCTCCAGGCTCGAACCAGTTCGAATTCCGGGCGTTCTCGGCCGAGCCTAGTGTGACCCAGGGCACAGCCGAAATCCCCCCGAGGTTCGAGGCCGTCTCCGTCGCAGGTCGGGTTCCAGCGATCGGTGTAAGGGGCACTCATGGGCGCCCTTGCTTCCGCTAGCGCTTCGGCGCTAGCGTCGAGACATGGCCAAGACCCAGCTGAACGTGCGGGTGGACGAGGACACGGCCCGAGCCGCCCGAGAACGAGCCCTGGAGCGCGGGATGAGTGTGAACCGGTACATCGAGGAGCTGGTCAGGCAGGACACCGGCGAGGCGGGCCACACTTTCGTCGAGTCCGCCGCCGACTTCATGAAGCAGTACGAGGCGGTCTTCGCCGAGGAGTTCGGCACCGAACCCGAGAACCGGCGCGAGGGACGTCACTGATCCCTTGAGTCAGCTCCGTATCGACCTCGCCTGGCTCCTGATGGTCGCCGAACGCAAGACGCCCGGCGATCCCCAGGTCACCGACTGGGGCGCCCTCGTCGCGGCGGTCGCCCGCCACGAGGCCCAGATCTTCGACATCGCCGTCTACGACACCCCGCACGCCCGGGCCGCCGCCCTGCTTCAACTCCTCCTGCACGTACCGGCGTTGGAGCGCTCCAACGCGCTGTTCGCGTCCGCCGTCGCCTACGGCTACCTCGTGGCCAGCGGCGTCAAGGTCGTCACCTCCGCCGAGCAGGTGCGCGAACTGGCCAGACTGGTCAAGAGCGGCGAGGCAGGCGTGCACGACATCACGCGGGAGCTGCGTCAGTGGAGTCAGTGAGGCCAGGCCGCCGCGCCCGGCCCAGCACGCAGTAGGAGCTGGGCAGCCGCGGCCCCTGCTCCGGCACCAGGGCCTCCCGGACCGCCCCGACCTCGAACCCGGCGGCCCGCAGCGCGTCGACCGGATCACGGGAGACGTGGCAGCCGCCGAACAGCAGTGGCCACACCGAGGCGTCCAGCGCCCGCTGGGCCGTCCGCATGGCCCGCCCACCGCCCCGGCCGTGCTCGAAGAACCGCAGCTCACCGCCGGGGCGCAACACCCGGCGCACCTCGCTCAGCGAGCGCCGTACGTCCCGCACACTGCACAGCACCAGTGACACCACGGCCGCGTCGAACGCCTCGCTCTTGACCGGCAGCGCCTCCGCCGCGCCCGGCACCACGTCCACCGGCACCTCGGCGCGCAGGGCGGCCTCCAGGGCCAGCCGCCGCAGCGAGTGCTCGGGTTCGATCGCCACCACCTCGGAGACGGCGCCGGGATAGCGGGCGAAGTTCAGGCCGTTGCCGGCCCCGATCTCGATGACGCGCCCCGACAGCCCGGCGAGCAACTCGTCGCGCAGCGGGCCGATCCTCGGCTCCGCCGACACGCTCAGTCTGGCGTAGAACCGGGCGAAGAGGGGGTGGTGCACGGCGTCCTTCGCGGCGCGGGCGCGGGCCATGAGGACCTCCCGGAGAGGGCGGTGCGGATACCGCGATTCTCCCCCGGGAAGCACCGGCTCACCCGTCGCACGGCCGTGGGGAACGACTGTGCGACGGGTGGGGTACGGCAGCGGGTGCCGGGTCAGGCGATGAAGTTGCGCACCTGCTCGTACACCCCGTGGTCGTTGTTCATCTCGTTGTGCGAGACACAGCCGACCTCGACGTTCGTCGCGCCGCTGAGGATCGCGGTGGTGTCCGGGGTGAGCGCGTCGTCGCAGTTCGACCAGTAGCTGGCGTAGGACACGCTGCCCGGTGTCTCGTCACCGGAGTTGAGCGAGGTCAGGAACGAGCTGCCGGTGTACATCTCGCCGCAGGACGTGTAGAGCCACCGGCACCAACCGGCGACGGTCGTCCCGTGGTTCACACCGGCCGTGGAGACGAAGTCGTCCACGTACGCCGTCCCGCCCAGGTTCTTCAGGTAGTAACGGGAGCTGAGCGCGCCCATGGAGTGCACCACCACGTCGACCTTCGCGGCGCCCGTGGAGGCGCGCACACTGTCGATCTTGGTCTTCAGCTGGGCCGCCGTGGTGACGTTGGACTGGCCCCAGTCGTAGGACCAGGAGTGCAGCTCGGAGGCGGTGTAGCCGTCCGCCTTGAAGTACGCGACCCAGTCGTCCCAACTGCTGGACGAACTGCTCAGTCCGTGCACGAAGACGACCGGGTTGTGGGTGGCGGCCTGGGCGGAGGTCGCCGAGAAGGAGAGCGACACAAGGAGCGTGCTGGTCACGGTCGCGAGGGCCGTGGCGATACGGCGCATGCGGCGATGCATGGTGCCTCCTGAAACGGGTGGGGTTCGTCAGGAGTGTCAGCGGGGTCTACGCGCGCCGCATCGGCGAAATCGCCGGTCTTTACTGGCCGGTTAACTCGCAAGTAACGTGATGAGCGTGGTGACTCCGGTGAACCCCCCACAACTTCCGCATCGCTCGCCACCGCCCCCCACGAACGCGTGGTCGAGCCCGAACGCAGCGTCGGCCCCCGTGCCGACGCTGTCCGAAGGCGTGCGCGTACGCCTGCTGCACGCCGCCCACGGCGACCCCCGGGCCGCCGCGGAACTCGCCGCCGCCCTCACCCGGCGCCAGCTCACGGGCCTCGACCCGCTCCCCGCCGAACCCCTGGCACTGGCCCCCGCCCTGCTGCGGACCCACCGGCGGCACGTACGGGCCCTGCCCGACGACACCCGCTTCCTGCTGCTCCTCGCCGCCGCCGACCAGTACCCGGTAGCGACGCACGCCTACGCGCGCGCCGTCACCGCCGCCGGGCTCGACACCCGCCCCCTCGACACGGCGGAGGCGGCGGGCCTCGCCCACACCACGGCCCAGGGCATCGTCTTCCGGGACGCCTGGACCCGCATCGCCGTCTACGAGTCCGCGTCCACGGCCGACAGGCGCGAGGCCCACCGCCTCCTCGCCGCCGTCCTCAACGGCGAGGGCGAGCGACCCGGCCGGTCCTGGCACCGGGCCGCCGCCGCCCTCGGACCCAGCCGCCGCCTCGCCGCCGAACTCCGCCTCGCGTCACGGGTGGCACGTGCCATCGGCGACCCGGCCCTCGCCTCCGCCCTCGCCGAACGCGCCGCGGGCCTCACTCCCGAACCGGCCGAACGCGCGCCCCTGCTGGCCCAGGCCGCCGCCGAGGCCTGGCAGTCCGGCGACGGCGACCGGGCCCGCCGCCTCGTCGCCGCCACCGACGACGACGCCCTCGGCGGACTCCTCGCCCTGCGCGCCGGCAACGCCACCGAGGCGTTCGACGCCCTGCTCACCGCCACCGTCCGGCATGTCGGCGACCACTCCTCGGACCGGGCCGCCCATCTGCTGGCACGAGCCACCGAGGCCGCCATCTACACCGGCGACCTCCGCCGCTGCCGCGAGGCCGCCGCCGTCGCCGACGGGCTCGGCGTCCCGCCGCCCAGCACCCTGGGCGCCCTCGCCGCCGCGTTCGAGGGACGCTACGACGACGCCCGCGACGTCCTCGAAGCCGCCGCCGGGCGCTGCGGTCCCGGTGGCGACCCCACCCAGCTCATCCACTCCGGGATCGCCGCCCTCCTCCTCGGCGACCACACCCGCGCCTTCACCGCCACCGCCCGCGCCGCCGCCTCCGCGCGGGCCCGCGGCGAGACGGTCACCGTGCCGCAGGCCATGGAGTTCCGCGCCTACGCCGAATTCTGGACCGGGCGCCCCAAGGCCGCCGAGGCCGCCGCCGTGGACGCCCTGCGCCAGGCGTACGCCACCGGGCAGGACAACGGGGCCTGCCACCTCCAGGCCGCCCTCGCGATGTTCGCCGCCATCACCGGCGACGAGGAGGTGTGCCGGGAGCGCGCCGAGTCCGCCCGCGCGTACGCCCTGGAGCGCGGCCTCGGACTGCCCGCCGCGCTCGCCATGTTCGCCCTCGCCTTCCTCGACCTGAGCACCGGCCGGTACGCCGCCTCGGCCGCCCGGCTGCGGGCCCTCGCCGGGTTCGGCCCCGGGCACGGGCACCGGGCCATCCGGCACCTCGCCACCCCGCACTACGTCGAGGCCGCCGTCCGCACCGGCGACACCAGGGTGGCCGTCGCCGCGCACGCCGACTACGACCGCTGGGCCCGCACCGTCCGCAGCGCCGACGACCTCGCGCTCAGCGCCCGCTGCCGAGCCCTCCTCGAGACCGGCGACGAAGCCGTCGAGCACTACCGCACCGCGCTCGACCTGCACGCCTCCGGCACCCGCGACTTCGAACGCGCCCGTACGGAACTGCTGTTCGGCAGCGCCCTGCGGCGGCTCCGCAACCGCACCGAGGCCCGCGACCGCCTGCACAGCGCCCTGGAGGCCTTCGACCACTTCGGCTCCCCGCACTGCGCGTCCCAGGCCCGCGCGGAACTCCGGGCCCTGGGGGAGCGTGCCTCCGCCGCGCCCGGCACCGAGGATTTCGCCACCCGGCTCACCGCCCAGCAGCTGATGATCGCCCGCATGGCGGCGGAGGGCGCTACGAACCGGGAGATCGCCGCACGACTGCTGCTGAGCCCGCGCACGATCGACCACCATCTGCGGGGCGTGTTCTCGCGGTTGGGGATCAGATCGAGGATCGAGCTGGTGCGGCTGTTGGGGGAGACGGATACGTGAGGCCGGCCCGTGCCCCGTCAGGGGCGCGGGGCTGTCACATCTGCGGCTCCGCCGCGGGGCGCGACCAGCCACGACGATCTCGCAGGCGACCGATCGCGGAACCCCTACGGCGCGGCTTCGGCGGCACTGAAGGAAACCGCGTCCCACACCCCACCGAGCCCCGGCGCGAGCCCTGTCCCTTATACAAATCTC
>NZ_JARGEE010000999.1:0-590 GCF_033794485.1 Streptomyces sp. MB09-02B | reverse complement strand
CTGCGAGATCAAGGACTGACGACGACGCAGTTCCCCGCGCCCTTGAAGGGCCTACCGGCCCAATCGGGGCGCGGGGAACTGCGTCGTCGTCAGTCCTTGATCTCGCAGATGACCGCGCCGGAGGTGAGGGAGGCGCCGACCTCTGCGGTGAGGCCCTTGACGGTGCCGGAGCGGTGGGCGTTGAGGGGCTGCTCCATCTTCATCGCCTCCAGGACGACGATGAGGTCGCCTTCCTTGACCTCCTGGCCCTCTTCGACGGCGACCTTGACGATGGTGCCCTGCATGGGGGACGCGAGGGTGTCGCCGGAGGCCGCGGGGCCGGACTTCTTGGCCGCACGGCGCTTGGGCTTGGCGCCCGCCGCGAGGCCGGTGCGGGCCAGGGTCATGCCCAGGGCGGCGGGGAGGGAGACCTCCAGGCGCTTGCCGCCCACCTCGACCACGATCGTCTCGCGGTCGGCGTCGTCGTCGGCGTCGGTGTCGGCGGGGGCCGCGAAGGGCTTGATGTCGTTGACGAACTCGGTCTCGATCCAGCGGGTGTGGACCGTGAACGGGTCGCTGGAGCCGGTCAGTTCGGGGGCGAACGCCGGGTC
>NZ_JARGEE010000998.1:0-599 GCF_033794485.1 Streptomyces sp. MB09-02B | reverse complement strand
TTAATTTTTTTTTAAATACCGGGGGAACGCCGGTCTGTGTCGGAGGCGGAGTTCACCGCCTACGTCCAGGAGCGTCGTGCCTCCCTGTACGCAACCGCCTACCACCTGACCGGAGACCGCTTCGAGGCCGAGGACCTGCTGCAGAGCGCGCTGTTCTCGACCTACCGGGCGTGGGACCGGATCAGTGACAAGGCCGCGGTCGGGGGCTACCTCCGCCGCACCATGACCAATCTGCACATCAGCGCGTGGCGCCGCCGCAAGCTGAACGAGTACCCGACCGAGGAGCTGCCGGAGACGGCCGGCGACACGGACGCGATGCGCGGCACCGAACTGCGCGCCGTCCTGTGGCAGGCGCTCGCCCGGCTCCCCGAACTCCAGCGCACGATGCTGGTCCTCCGTTACTACGAGGGCCGCACCGACCCGGAGATCGCGGAGATCCTCGACATCAGTGTCGGCACGGTGAAGTCCAGCATCTGGCGGTCCCTCCGCCGGCTGCGTGAGGACGAGGTCCTCAGCTTCGGCCGTGACGAGGAGGAGTCCTTCGGGGAGCTTGTCGCCTGAGGGTCTGAGTGGGGGGAGTAAGTAACGGGGGAAAACGG
>NZ_JARGEE010000997.1:0-610 GCF_033794485.1 Streptomyces sp. MB09-02B | reverse complement strand
TGTGGGGGGTGGGGCCGTGGTGAGGCGGCGGTAGGCGGCGCGGGCCTGGAGGAGGCGGGCCAGGGTCGTGCCGGTGAGCGCGGCGGTGAGGAGACAGACCAGCCAGAAGGTGTCGCGGGGGTTGGCCCAGGTCAGGACCCCCGCGGGTGGGATGGCGAAGCCGTTGAGGAACAACCAGCACAGTGCGGCCGTGCCGGGGGCCGCGATGAAGCGGGCGTAGACGCCGAGAAGTGCGGAGAGCAGGGACAGGGCCGCCAGGGCGAGGCCGGGGCGGTCCGTGCCGACCAGTGCGTTCAGGACGGCCACCAACGCCATCGCGCCCCCGAAGGCTGTCGCCCACACCAGAGGCGTGGCCACGGGTTGGGGGACGGGGCGCGGGCCGCTCCCCAGGGACACCCACTGGATCACGGGCACGCTCCGCGGGTGTGGGGGCCTGCCCCTTCGGGAAGCAGGGGTATCCGGGCGGTGTGGAGTTCCGATGTGGTGGTGGCGGTCCGGGTGACCGTTCCGTGTGCCGTCGGGGTGCCCGCTGTGCGGGGTGTGGGGACACCCGTGGGGGTCATGGTGGTGGTTCCTTTCGGTCAGCCCTCGGTGCCGGGGTGGGTGGGCC
>NZ_JARGEE010000996.1:0-613 GCF_033794485.1 Streptomyces sp. MB09-02B | reverse complement strand
CCCCACGCATATGCCCCCACGCCCCCACCCCGTTACCAGCGGAGCGAATTCGCGTTGGTCAAGAAAGAGTTGACCGATACGCGCCGCAATCGCGGCACCTCCCCTTTTTCAACGCCGGTTCGAGAGGCTTGTTCATGGCCGACCACGCAACCCACGACGCCCAGGCTCGGGCCAGCCTGCACTTGCTGGTGCGGGACATCGAGCGGGTCCGCCGGCAGGTGGACGCACTGCGCACCCTCACCGCCCAGTTGGGCAATGTCTACCGCCCGCGCCGCTCCGGCCCCTCCACGGGCTTCGTCGTCTACGGACGCGCCCCCGCCCCGACCGTCCGCCTCGCCCAGGAGCTGCGGGACAGTGTCGAGACCCTGGTCACGGCAGCCGTGGACTTCGACCGCTCGCTCGGCTTCTCCTGGGACGCGGTGGGCTCGGCCCTCGGCGTCACCAAGCAGGCCGTTCACCGCCGTTACGGCGCCCGCCGCGCCGCCGCCCAGGCCGCCGCGGAAGCGGAGCGCACGGGGGATCCCCAGGGCACCCGCACCGTCAACGTCGGCTCCGGCATCCCCACGGTCCCGGCGGCCCGCTCGATGCCCGCACCCCTGCCCGCCCCGGTGCC
>NZ_JARGEE010000995.1:0-616 GCF_033794485.1 Streptomyces sp. MB09-02B | reverse complement strand
ACCTGCAGGCGGGTGTTGACCTCCAGGAAGGAGATCGTGCCGTCCACGCCGACGAGGAACTCCACCGTGCCGGCGCCGACGTAGCCGGCCTCCTTCAGGATCGCCTTCGAGGCCGCGTACAGCTCGGCGTTCTGCGCCTGGGACAGGAAGGGGGCCGGGGCCTCCTCGACGAGTTTCTGGTGGCGGCGCTGCAGGGAGCAGTCGCGGGTGGAGACGACGACGACGTTGCCGTGGGTGTCGGCCAGGCACTGGGTCTCGACGTGGCGGGGCTTGTCGAGGTAGCGCTCCACGAAGCACTCGCCCCGGCCGAACGCGGCGACGGCCTCGCGGACGGCGGAGTCGTACAGCTCGGGGACCTCCTGAAGGGTGCGGGCGACCTTCAGGCCGCGGCCGCCGCCGCCGAAGGCGGCCTTGATCGCGATCGGCAGGCCGTGCTCGCGGGCGAAGGCGACGACCTCGTCGGCGCCGCTCACCGGGTCGGGGGTGCCCGCGACCAGCGGGGCGCCGGCGCGCTGGGCGATGTGACGGGCCGCCACCTTGTCACCCAGGTCCCGGATGGCCTGCGGCGGCGGGCCGATCCAGATCAGGCCCGCGTCCAGCACCGCCTGCGCGAACT
>NZ_JARGEE010000994.1:0-630 GCF_033794485.1 Streptomyces sp. MB09-02B | reverse complement strand
GCTCAGCCCACCCCCGCTCAGCCTGCCCCCGGTCAGGTCGCCTCCCCCGGCGCGGCCCAGCCGCAACAGCCGCCCCAGTCCTGGCCCGACCCCCGCCATGCAACTTTCGGCGCCGGCCTCGCCGTAACCGCTCCGCAGGCGCCGCTGCCCGCGCAGTCGACCCCGTCCTCGGGCACCCCGCTGCCGCCGGAGGTCGCCGTCCAGCAGCAGCCGCGCGCCGCACAGCCGTTGCCGGCCGAAGCCGAAGCCGCACCCCCGGCCCAAGCCCAGGCGCAGGCGCAGGCCGCGCAGGCGCAGGCCGCGCCGGCGCCCGCCGCATCCGGCGCCGCTCCCGCCCCCGTCGACCCGAACTCCACCCAGGGACGGTCGATCAGCGTGCGGACGCTCGGCCAGGGTGTCCCCTTCTCCCGCCAGGGCAGTCCCCAGGCCCAGGCCCAAGCCCAGGCACCGGCCCAAGCCCAGCCACAGACAGCGCAGTCCGGCGCACAGGTCGCCGCTCACGCGCAGCCCCAGGCCGGGTCCACGCCCGCCCCGAACCAGCCCGGTGGTTCCGGCAGGCGCCGCAAGCTGGGGACACCGCCCCAGCCGACCGGCGATCGCCCCGAGACGGCCGCGCGCCCCCACCCGCAG
>NZ_JARGEE010000993.1:0-630 GCF_033794485.1 Streptomyces sp. MB09-02B | reverse complement strand
CCCCCAGCTCAGTCCCCCAACCCCACCAGGTTCGGAATCTCCTGCGTCGCGTACCAGAGCAACTCATGATCATCAGCCCCGTCCACGATGAACTGCGCGTCATCGTCCCCCTGATCCGCCGCCCCCAACGCATCCGCGGCCTCTCCCACTTCCCCCTCG
This sequence comes from Streptomyces sp. MB09-02B, assembly GCF_033794485.1. NCBI lineage: Bacteria > Bacillati > Actinomycetota > Actinomycetes > Kitasatosporales > Streptomycetaceae > Streptomyces > Streptomyces sp. MB09-02B. Next base: position 471 of record NZ_JARGEE010000993.1, on the reverse strand, counting down.
GCCTCCGCGGAGTCGACATGCACAGCCGCGGCCTTGCTCAGCGGCACCGGCCCAGCCACCCGCACCTCCCCGAGCGCCACCGGATCGAGCCCCCGATCGGGATCGGCCACCGCATCCCGGTCGGCCACGTCCACGGCCACCACGACCCGCCGCCGCGCCGCCCCCGGATCCACGGCCACCAGCCGCAACGACGCGAGCGCCGCCCGGTTCAGCGCCGCGTACTCCAACTCCTCGATGTCGTCGGACAGATACCACTCCCGCAGAGCGGGCGTGACGGCGTACGCGGCGAACGCCCCCTCCCCCAGCTCACCCGTCTTGTACGCCTCGGCGAGCCCGGGAAGGGTCAGGGGGACGTAGACGCGCATGGCAGTCCGCTTTCGTAGTCGTGTTCTCGGGTCACGCCGGAGCACCTCGACCCGTGCCGACGGTCCCCGCGAAGCCTCAAAAGGACCTTCAGGATACGTGCGGGCG
>NZ_JARGEE010000992.1:0-634 GCF_033794485.1 Streptomyces sp. MB09-02B | reverse complement strand
GGTCGGGTGGGGCGGCATCGGCCCTCCGGGCCCGTTCTTGCCCCCGGCGGGGCACCGGCGCGCACACTCCTCGGCCTGACGTCGGCGTATCCGCCGCCCGGTCAGGGTTTCCCTCGGCGAGGGTGGCTGGGATGATCGGGGTGGTTGTTAACTGGCGTTAACCGGGAGGGTGTCATGGGTGAGGGTGCGGCCGTGGAGCAGGCGGGCGAGCGGCGGTTCGGGGAGTTCGTCGTGGTGCGGCGGCACGGGTACGTCGCCGAGCTCGCGCTGGACCGGCCCAAGGCCATGAACGCCGTGTCGACCGACATGGCCCGCTCCGTCGCGGAGGCGTGCGGCGCGCTCGCCTCCGACCGGGACGTACGCGTCGTGGTGGTGACGTCGACGCACGAGCGGGCGTTCTGCGTGGGCGCGGACCTGAAGGAGCGGAACTCCTTCAGCGACGCCGACCTGGTGCGGCAGCGGCCCGTCGCCCGCGCCGCGTACACCGGCGTACTGGAGCTGCCGATGCCCACGATCGCCGCCGTGCACGGCTTCGCGCTGGGCGGCGGCTTCGAACTCGCCCTGTCCTGCGACCTGATCGTGGCCGACCGTACGGCGGTGGTGGGGCTGCCCGAGGTGTCGGTGGGGGTGATCC
>NZ_JARGEE010000991.1:0-646 GCF_033794485.1 Streptomyces sp. MB09-02B | reverse complement strand
TCGGCTTATCATGAACGCTATTTGTCGGCAGCTTCGAGTGTGTATGAGGGACAGGTCGAGTTCGGTGGGGCCCTGTTGCCGGCCGAGGAGGAGCAGGGCGTGGACGACGGGGCCGATCCGGTGGCGCGGCACGGGGAGGTTGCGGGTGGCGCGGCGGGCCTGCCTGCGTACGCGGGCCTCCGAGGGCATGGTGCCCCAGCCCCGCCGTGCCTCCGCCTGGGCGACCCAGCCGTGGTGCACGAGCGCGTGCAGGGCGGCGTCGAGGTCCAGGTGGGCGCCCTGGATCCAGTCGGCCAGCTCCTCGTGGGCGAAGCGGTAGCCGTCGCCGGCCGGGACGAGCAGGCCCTCGGTGAGTACGGCCGAGGCCCAGCCGGTGGTGCCGCCGAGCCGCCGTCCCGGCACCGGTCCCCACGGGAACACCGCCTCGAACGCCGCCCGGTCCAACTCCCCCTGGCCCGGGCCGAGACATCGCCGGGCCGCCTCGTGCACCTGCCCCGAAACCTGCGCGGCCAGCCGCCGCACGCCGGCCCCTCGCACCCCGTTCACCGCAGCGAGCCGCACGGCGACCCGCAGACACATCAGATCCAGATAGGCAGCCAGCACGTCGTCCCTACCGGGGCGACCGGACGGGTTGGGGGGTGTGGGG
>NZ_JARGEE010000990.1:0-647 GCF_033794485.1 Streptomyces sp. MB09-02B | reverse complement strand
TCCAGAACTACCTCGACCAGCGCGAGATCCACCGGCCGAAGTCCTGGCGAACCCTGGGCAGCTGACCTCGGCAACTCCAAGATCCCCGACAGAGTCAAGTCAGTGCACCCGTAAGCAGGCACACCACCAGGTGGCGCAGTCAGCCGTGGCCGCGATCACCGGCGCAGGAAGTCCGTTTCGTCCTGTAGCCGCTGCTCGCGAAGCTGGTGTGGTGGATAGGGCGCTGCTCGTGCTGGTCGCAGAGGGTTGCCGGGCGTGTTGGTCGTCGGACAGTCGGTCGATGGCAGGTTCGATCACCGCGCGGGCTGGAGCCGACTGTTTTCGGCCCCAGCCCTGCTGGGCATGTGGAACTCGTTACAGTTCCTCGTCGTCCTCGGGTTCACACGCGCGCAGGAACCACAGGTCGAGGGTGTACTGCTCTGTCACCGGCGGCTGTTCCCGCGCCTGGGCGAGTTGGCCAGGTGACCAGGGTTGCGTCGCGCCCTGTCGGATGAGCTCGTCGTAGTAGTCGGCGGTGGCCTGGCGCCCGGTCCACCAGGCGTGTCCGGCTGAGGTTCCCCCGAGATGCGGAGGGTGCTGACAGAGGGTCAGATGGTTCTCATGAGAGGAACATCGACCATGGCTGCCCCCAGGAAGTACTCGTTGGA
>NZ_JARGEE010000098.1:0-24434 GCF_033794485.1 Streptomyces sp. MB09-02B | reverse complement strand
CACACCACCCCCACCCCCGAACCGGCCCTCATGCCTCCGGCGCTAAGGCCGCCGCCCGAGCAGACACAACAGCCTGGTCTGCGCATCCGCCCCCACCGGCGGAGCCACCGGCGCCGCGAACAACCCACTCTTCTCCAGATCACCGGCGTACGGAGCGATCTCGTCCACCGCGAACCGCACCAACTCCCCCGGCAGCCGCTCGTCGGCCCCGATCGCCCGCGACAGGTCCCACGCGTGCACGACGAGATCGGCGACCATCTGCGCGCAGTACGCGGTCGCCGGGGTGTCGCCGTAGGACAGATGGACCGTGCGGTCCAGCGCGCCGGGCGCCGTGAGCGCCTCCCGCGCGGAGTGCGCGGCGGTGTCCCAGGAGGCCGCGGGGTCGGGCCCCAGCAGATCCCCGCCGAACGTCTCGCCGACCTCCTCGATCATGCAGCCGTCCCGGACCAGCGAGGGCACCCACAGCTGCTCGGAGACGAGATGGTTGACGAGGTCGCGGACCGACCACTCGGCGCAGGGCGTGTCCGCCCCCCACTGGTCGTCCCGGACGGCGTGGACCCGCGCGCCGAAGACGTCCTGGGCCTCGGCGTGCCGGTCCAGCAGCGCACGCCTCCCCGCGGTCGCGCCGGGTCTCATGTCGTCGCCGGCCCTCGATCCCGCGCGCCGTCGCGCGTACGGCCCGAGACGACCGGCCGGCGCGGGTGGCGGCGCAGATACTCGCCCTCCAGTTGGGCCATCCGTTCGTTGTGGGTGCGCAGCGCCTCGGTCGAGCCGTGCAGCAGCGTGTCGTGCCGTGTGCGGTGGATCGACTCCAGTTCCTTCATCAACTGCTGGTCGTCCAGTTGGTCCGGGTGCACTCCGGTCATGGTGGTACCCCGATCTCGGTGGGTCCTTCCTCCACTGTACGAAGATCCGGGCCCCCGGGCCCCCGCGCGGGCCTTTCGGAACGCCCCTAGCGGGCGCGCTCCACGCGTCGCTCGTCCCAGACGGGTTCCGGGGTCTCGCGGACCCGGCCGTCGGAGCCGAAGACCAGATATCGATCGAACGAACGAGCGAACCAGCGGTCGTGGGTGACCGCGAGCACGGTCCCGTCGAAGGCCTCCAGTCCCTCCTGGAGCGCCTCGGCCGACTCCAGGTCGAGGTTGTCCGTGGGCTCGTCGAGCAGCAGCGCGGTGACGCCCTGGAGTTCCAGGAGCAGGATCTGGAAGCGGGCCTGCTGGCCGCCGGAGAGCCGGTCGAAGGGCAGCTCGGCCTGCCTGGTCAGCTCGTAGCGGCGCAGCCGGGACATGGCGGCGCCCCGGTCTTGGGCGTGCTCCTTCCACAGGATGTCGAGCAGTGCCCGGCCCTCCAGCTCGGGATGGGCGTGCGTCTGCGCGAAGTGGCCCGGGACGACCCGGGCGCCGAGCTTCCACTGGCCCGTGTGGGCCACGTCGTCGCCGGCGAGCAGCCGCAGGAAGTGGGACTTGCCGGAGCCGTTGGAGCCGAGGACGGCGACCCGTTCGCCGTAGAAGACCTCCAGGTCGAAGGGTTTCATCAGGCCCGTCAGCTCCAGCCCCTCGCAGGTCACGGCCCGCACGCCGGTGCGGCCGCCCTTGAGCCGCATGGTGATGTCCTGCTCGCGCGGCGGCTCCGGGGGCGGCCCGGCCTCCTCGAACTTGCGCAGCCGGGTCTGCGCGGCGGCGTACCGGGAGGCCATCTCATGGCTGACGGCGGCCGCCTGACGGAGCGTCAGTACCAGCTTCTTCAGCTGGGCGTGCTTCTCGTCCCAGCGGCGCCGCAGTTCCTCGAAGCGCTCGAAGCGCTGCCGCCGGGCCTCGTGGTAGGTGTCGAACCCGCCGCCGTGCACCCAGGCGTCCGCGCCCGCCGGTCCCGGCTCCACGCTGACGATCTTCTCGGCGGCGCGGGAGAGCAGTTCCCGGTCGTGGGAGACGAAGAGGACCGTCTTGCGGGTCTCCTTCAGCCGCTCCTCCAGCCAGCGCTTGCCGGGGACGTCGAGGTAGTTGTCGGGCTCGTCGAGCAGGAGCACCTGGTCGGTGCCGCGCAGCAGCGCCTCCAGGACGAGCCGCTTCTGCTCACCGCCGGAGAGCGTCCGCACCTGCCGAAACTGCGCCTTCTCGTACGGCACGCCGAGCGCGGCCATGGTGCAGATGTCCCACAGGGTCTCGGCCTCGTAGCCGCGCACCTCGGCCCAGTCGGAGAGGGCCTGCGCGTACGCCAGCTGGGCGGCCTCGTCGTCCACGGTCATGATCCCGTGCTCGGCGGCGTCCACCGCTTTCGCGGCCTCCCTGATCCCGGGCTGGGCCACCGACACCAGCAGGTCCCGCACCGTCGTCTCGTCCCGCACGGACCCGACGAACTGCCGCATCACCCCGAGGCCCCCGGTGACGGTGACCGATCCGCCGTGCGGCTTCAGCTCCCCGGAGATCAGCCGCAGCAGTGTCGTCTTGCCGGCCCCGTTGGGCCCGACGAGCGCGACGACCGACCCCTCCCCCACCCGGAAGGACACGTCCCCGAGCAGCGCCCTCCCGTCCGGCAGGTAGTACTCCAGGTGAGCGGCTTCGAGATGTCCCATGGGGCGCATTGTCGGAGGCGGACGAACGCCCGGGCAAATCCATTTCCCCGCCGCCCCGCCCCGCCGGGCCCGCGGGCCGTCGGGGCAGGTGATCCGGGTGGGAGAAGCACTGCTCAGGGGCTGTCCCGCGTGGTCGGCGACAGCCCCTGGCCCGCCCTAGTCCTGGGTGAGCAGATAGGCGCGGTCCGGGTCGAAGGCGACGTCGACGTTGGTGCCCTCGGTCAGGGCGTCGCAGGGGTCGACGCCCGCCTCGGTGACCGTGACGGTGCCGCCGGTCGTCTCCACCTCGTAGTCGATCGTCGCGCCGTGGAAGGTGGAGCGCAGGACCGCGCCGATGCCGGTGCCGCCGTCGGTGACGGCGGACAGCCGTGCCGTCTCCGGCCGCACCATCAGGTAGGCGCCGGTGCCCTTGGCGGTCACCTTGGGATGGGCGGCGACGGTGAGCCGTCGGCCGAGGACGGTCACGGTGCCCCGTCCGTCGGCGACCCGCTCGGGCACCGTCTCCAGGAAGTTCGCCCGGCCGATGAAGTCGGCGACGAACACGCTGGCCGGCCGGGCGTAGATCTCGCCCGGCGTGGCGGCCTGCTCCACCCGGCCCTTGTTCATCACCACGATCCGGTCGGACATGCTCATCGCCTCGTCCTGGTCGTGGGTGACATAGAGGCTGGTGATGCCGAACATCTTCTGGATGCGCCGGATCTCGGCCCGCATCGCGTCCCGCAGCTTGGCGTCCAGGTTGGACAGCGGTTCGTCGAAGAGCAGCACCTTCGGCTGGACGACCAGGGCGCGGGCGAGCGCGACCCGCTGCTGCTGGCCGCCGGACAGCTCGTGCGGGCTGCGGTCCTCCAGGCCGACCAGGTTCATGCTGGTGAGGGCCATCCGCATGCTGGTGGCGATGTCGTCGCGGGTGCGCCGCTGAAGACGCATCCCGTAGGCGATGTTCTCCGCGACCGTCATGTGGGGGAAGAGCGCGTAGCTCTGGAACACCATCGCCATGGGCCGGCGCTGCGGCGGCATGGCGTCGATGGCCCGGCCGTCGAGGAGGATGCCGCCGCTGGAGGAGTCCTCGAACCCGGCGACCATCCGCAGGGTGGTGGTCTTGCCGCAGCCGGACGGGCCGAGCAGGGTGATGAACTCGCCGGGTTCGACGTCGAGCGAGACGCTGTCGACGGCCGTGACGGTGCCGGAGCGGCCGGTGAACCGTTTGGTCAGGGCGTCGAGCCTCAGATGTCCGCTGTCGGTCTCGCGCGTCGGCGCGAGGTTGCGTTCGGGCGCGGCGGCGGTCATGACTTCTGCCTTTCGGAGGTGGCGGTGCGGTGGAGGGCGGCGCCCGTGCCGACGAGGAGACGGATGAGGGCGAAGCCCGCCAGGACCAGCACGGTCAGCACGGTGCAGTAGGCGAAGGCGACGCCGTAGCGGCCGGTGCCCGCGGCGCTGAGGACCTGGGAGGTGATGATCTTCGTCTGGGGGGTGACCAGCAGGACGATCGTCGAGACGGACGTCATGCTGCGGGCGAAGCTGTAGCTCAGCCCGGTGAGCAGTGCCGGGCGGATGAGGGGGAGGGTCACCCGCCGGAACGTCTGGAGCGGGCTGGCGCCCAGGTCGGTGGAGGCCTGCTCGATGTAGGGGTGCAGCTGGGTGAGCGAGCCGACGGCGGTGCGCTGGCCGGCGGGGATGCTGCGGACGACGTAGGCGAGGACGATGGCGACCGCGCCGCCGGCGATCGCGCTGCCGCCGACCAGGCTGGGCAGGGCGTGGACGGGGCCGATCCAGCGGTCGGGCCGGTAGGCGAGGACGAAGCCGATGCCGAGCACGGTGCCGGGGACGGCGACGCCCAGGGTGCCGCCGAGGTCGAGCAGCCAGGCCGTACGGTCCAGATGCCGTACGACCAGCCAGGCGATGACCAGGCCGACAAGTCCGGCGACGGGGGTGGCGATGGCGGCGAACCGGAGGGTGTCCAGGACCGCTTCCACGCCCACTCCGGCGACGACCTCCTTGAGGTAGTCGAGGGTGAAGGTGTTGTCGACGCCGAACACCCGGGTCACCGAGCCGACGAGGACGGTGCCGTAGAGGCTGAGGATCACGGCGGCCGCCAGCAGGGCCAGCGAGTAGAAGGGCCAGCGGGCCCAGCCGGTGATCAGGTGGACGCTGCCGGAGGGGCGGCCGGTGATGGTCGTGCGGACCTTGCGGCTCATCCAGTGCCGCTGCCCGAAGTACATGGCCAGCGACGGCACCAGCAGGATCACGCAGTAGACGGCGGCGCCGGTGATGTCGTACTCGCCGGTGACCGCGAGATAGGCGCGGCTCGCGAGGACCGTGTAGTCGCCGCCGAGCACCAGGGGGTTGGCGAGGTCGGCGATGGCCTCCACGAACAGCAGCAGGAACGGCGCGACCAGCCCGGGCGCCACCAGCGGCAGGATCAGCGTCCGCAGGATCCGCCACCGCGAGGCGCCCATGTTCATGGCGGCCTCCTCCAGGGCCGGGTCCAGCCCGCGCAGCATGCCGAGCAGACCCAGGTACGCCACCGGGAAGAGGGAGAGCGACAGGACGAACACGAGCCCGTCCAGGCCGTAGATGTCGTACTCGACCCCGAAGACGCCGTTGCTGACGACACCGCGCCTGCCGTACAGCACGACCGTGGCGGTGGCGATCGCGAAGGGCGGGCTGACGATCGGCATCAGGGCGATGACGTGCAGGATCTTCTTGCCGGGCACGTCGAGTCGGGTCTGCACGAAGGCGAACAGGAAGCCGAGTGCCGTACCGCAGAGACCGACGAGGGCGCCGAGGACGAGGGTGTTGCGCAGGACGACGAGGTCGACCCGGGAGGTGAAGAACTCGGCGTAGCGGGGCAGCGCGTCGGGGGCGAAGGCTGTGGCGAGCACCGCGACCAGCGGCACCACGGCGCCGAACACCACGAGCAGGGCGACGACGACGATCAGGGCCCGGACGCCCAGATCGGTCCGCCGGCGGCGTCGGCGCGGAGCCGCCACCCGCGCGGGGGTGGCGGGCTCACGGTCGGAGAGGATCGCGGTCATGACTTGGGCGCCTGCGCGACTTCTTCGTCGAACCACTTGGTCAGCGCCGTCTTCCGCGCCCCGGCCGCGGCGGCGTCGTAGTCCACGACCTTGATGCTCGCCAGGTCGACGACCTTGTCCGAGACCTTGGCGGCGGGGTTGGTCGGGAACTGGTAGGCCTTGACGCTCGGGCCGATCTCCTGGGCCTCGGGGGTCAGCGCCCAGTCGACGAACTTCTTCGCGCTCTCGTGGTTCTTCGCGCCCCTGACCAGCGCGACTCCGCCGGTCTCGTAGCCGGTGCCCTCGGACGGGAAGGTCACTTCGAGGTCGGGGAAGCCGGCCTCCTGGGTGGCTATGCAGTCGTGGGAGAAGATCACGCCGACGGCGACCTCGCCGCGGGCCGTCATCTGCGCGGGGGCCGCGCCGGACTTGGTGTACTGGAGCACGTTCGGGTGCAGGTCGCGCATGTAGCCGAGCGCCTTGGCCTCGTCGCCGCCGGCCAGTTGCACCTGCGTCCACAGGGCCGTGTACGCGGTGCCCGAGGTGGAGGGGTGCGCGATGCCGATGTCCTTCTTCAGCTTCGGGTCGAGGAGGTCGGCCCAGGAAGTCGGGGCGTCGAAGCCCTTCTCCTTCAGCAGCTCCTTGTTGCTGCAGAAACCGAGCGCGCCGACGTAGACGCCGGTCCACAGCCCGGAGACGTCCTTGTACTTCGCGGGGATCGCCGCGGCGTTCTCCGACACATAGGGCTCCAGCAGGCCCTGGTCGCCGGCGGCCGCGTATCCGTCGGCGGGGCCGCCATACCAGACGTCGAACTCGGCGTTGCCCTTGCCGGCCTGGATGCGGGCGAGGGCCTCGCCGCTGGAGAGGCGGACGAAGTCGGCCTTCACCCCGGTGGTCTCGGCGAACCGCTCCGTGGTGGCGGCGCACCACTCCTCGGTCGCGCCACAGGCCACGTGCACGACACCGCCGTCCGGTCCGGAGCCGGCCTGGACGGTGTCGCGGGCGCAGCCGCTCGCGGCGGCGACGGTCAGGGCCGCGAGGGCCGTCGTCCATACCGCGCCACGGCGTGCGCGTCTTCCCCTAGTCACGACTGTCACGGCGTTGACCTCCGCATTCTCAGGCCTGGTACGGCTCGGCCGGGCGATGTTTCGGCCAGATTAGGAGCGGGTGAACGGGGCCCCGGTGACGGCGGAGTGAGCCCCGGTGACAGCGCCGTCACCGAGCACGTCACCGGTGCCGCCGGAGGTGATCACCCGGCTGGCGGACCGTCGGGCGCGCCGGTGGGGACGCCCTCGGCGTCCTCGTCGTCCACCGGTGGGTCCGGCATCAGATAGCCGACCCCGCGCAGGGTGCGGATGTACGCCGAGCCGCCCGGCACCCCGGCCAGCCGCGAGCGCAGCCGGTACACCGTGGACTTGACGACGTCCCGGCCGCCCAGCAGGTCGGAGGTGCCCCACACCTCCCGGAGCAGGTCCTGCCAGGACTGCGGCACGCCCCGCCGGGAGGCGAGATGGGTCAGCAGCTTGAACTCCGTGAACGGCAGGTCCAGCCGGTGGGGGCCGAGGCTCGCCGACTGCGCGACCGGGTCGATCACCAGCCGGCCCACGCGCAGCGCGGCGCCACTGCCCCGGCGGTGCCGTCGGACGAGGGCCTGGGCGCGCAGGGCCACCTCGCGCGGGTGGAACGGCTTGGTCACGTAGTCGTCGGCGCCGTGCTCCAGACCGGCGATCACGTCGTCGTGCTGGGACAGCGCGGTGAGCAGCATGACCGGCACGTCCGAGCGGGCCCGGATCCGCCCGCAGAGGGTGAGCCCGTCCATCGCCGGCATCATCACGTCCAGGACGACCAGGTCGACGGCGCGGGTGCGCAGGAGATGGAGGGCGGTCGCCCCGTCGTGCGCGGTGAGCACCGTGAAGCCCTGGGTCTCCAGGGCGAACTCGATGATGATCGTCATCTGCGGTTCGTCGTCGACCACCAGCGCGGTGGGCCCCGCCGCCGTCCTCGTCTCCACCGTCATGACGCGTCCGGCAGGGTCAGCAGGAACGTCGTCCCCCGGGACGACGCGGTGTGCACCATGATCTCGCCTCCGTGCAGTTCCACCACCGTCTTCGTGATCACCAGACCGAGGCCGGTCCCGTCGGCCAGGGGGCGCCCGGTGGCGAAGCGGTGGAACAGCCGGTGCCGTTCCGCCCGTGTCATCCCGGCGCCGTCGTCGGTGACGTACACGGCGACACCGGTGTCGATCAGCGCGACCCGGACGTCGATGCTGCCGCCCGTGGTGGTGAACCGGCTGGCGTTGGACAGCAGGTTCGTCAGCGCCTGGGTCAGCAGCATCGGGTCCGCCGGGATCCTCGGCATCACCTGCGGCACGTCCAGGCCGATCCGCTGCCCGCGCTGGGCGCACAGCGGACGCATCGCGGTGACGACGTCGCGCACCAGCACCGACACGTCCACCTTCTCCATGCGCGGGGTGAAGAGACCCGCCTCGATCTTCGCCTGGATCAGCAGGCTCTCGCACAGGCCGATGACCTGCGTGGACTGATGGTCGGCGACCTGCAGCAGCCGCTCCTGCGCCGCCGTCAGCGGGCCCGGCGTCCCCTCGCGCAGCAGGTCCACCGAGCCCTTGATCATGCTGAGCGGTGTGCGCAGCTCATGGCTGAGCGCGGTGACCTGTTCCGCCCGTCGCTCCACGAGCCGCTCCAGCTGTCGCAGTTCCGCGGTCCGGGCGGCGGCGGCCCCGCGCATCCGCAGGAACGTCGACAGGGCGGCCGTGACCGCGCCACCGAGCGCCGCCACCGACAACCACCAGACGGCGACCATGGCCCGTCCTCCTCGCACGCCGCCCTCGCGCACGGGGCGAGGGCGGTCCCGTGCATTCTGCACGGCCACCACCGGTACGACAATCAGTTCGCTACCCGACATATCAGGGACCGTTTCCACCCCGCCCGACACGCTCGCGGCGCCATGGGGTACCCGTGGACCATGACCCCAGACGTCGACCTCACCGTCCGCCCTCCGGGCCACCACATCCTCCGCGACCGTTTCCTCGCCGCGGACAGCCGCCTGTTCAACGCGGTGGCGACCCGCGACTGGCCGGGCGCGCACCCCTTCCTGCCGAAGCTGAGCCGCGCCGCGAACCACGGTGTGCTGTGGTTCGCCACGGCGGCGGCGATCGCGGCGACCCGCAGCCCGCGGGCCCGCAGGGCGGCCGTCCGGGGCGTCGCCTCGCTCGCACTCGCCTCGGCGACCATCAACACCCTCGGCAAGCGCTCGATCCGCCGCCCCCGCCCGGTCCTGGACAACGTGCCGCTGACCCGGCAGCTGAAGCGCCAGCCGATCACCACGTCCTTCCCCTCCGGCCACTCCGCCTCCGCCGCCGCCTTCGCCGCCGGTGTCGCCCTGGAGTCGCGCGGCTGGGGCGCCGCCGTCGCCCCGCTGGCCACCGCCGTGGCACTGTCCCGCGTGTACACGGGCGTGCACTTCCCGAGCGACGTCCTGGTGGGCGCGGCCCTGGGCGTGGGCGCCGCCTTCGCCGTTCGCGGCATCGTGCCGACCCGCGACCAGCTGCCCCCGCCCGGCCGCCCCTACGTGGACGCGCCCGCGCTGCCGGACGGCGACGGCCTGGTCGTGGTCGCCAACCGGGCCTCCGGCACGTCGGACCGGGTGCGCGCCCTGCGGGACGTGCTGCCCGGGGCCGAGACCGTGGAGTGCGAGCCGGAGGACATCCGGGCCGAGCTGGAGAAGGCCGCGGCCCACGCGCGCGTGCTGGGCGTGTGCGGCGGCGACGGCACGGTGAACTCCGCCGCCGAGGTCGCCCTGCGCCACGGCCTCCCCCTCGCCGTCCTGCCCGGCGGCACGCTCAACCACTTCGCCTACGACCTCGGCGTGGAGGACGTACGCGACCTGGGCCGCGCGGTGCGCCGGGGCGAGGCCGTCCGGGTGGACCTCGGGCACTTCAGCACCGGCGACACGGAGGGCCACTTCCTCAACACGTTCAGCCTCGGCGTCTACCCCGAGCTGGTGCGGGAGCGCGAGCGCTGGGAGAAGGTGGTCGGTGGCTGGCCCGCGGGCGTCATCGCGGCCCTGCGGGTCCTGCGTTCCGACCGGCATCCACTGCAGGCCACCTTCGAGGGCCGGCCCCGCCCGATCTGGCTGCTCTTCGCGGGCAACGGCACCTACCACCGGCTGGGCTTCGCCCCCGCCCGGCGTTTCGACCTGGCCGACGGGCTGCTGGACGTCCGGGTCGTGCACGGCGGCCGCCGCCCGGCCCTGCGGCTGCTGGCCGCGGCCGTGGCGGGCCCGCTGACCCGGACCCCGGCCCACGCGGCGGTCCGCGTACGGCGGCTGCGGGTGGACGGCATCGCACCGGGCACCCTCCTCGCCTACGACGGCGAAGTCACCGAGGTGCGGGGCGATCTGACGCTCCGGAAGCTCCCGGAGGCGCTGACGGTGTACCGGCCCGTGCCGATGAGCTGACCCACCCCGCCACCTCGACGGGCGCGTCCACAATTCAAGACGGCGGTCTCACTATTCGGCATGGTCGCGTACGGTTCGAGGACGGACCCGCGGTCGTCGCGGTCCTCGGGGAAGGGGAACGGCCATGTCCAAAGCACAGGAGACCGCCGTCTACACGCACGGGCACCACGAGTCGGTGCTGCGCTCGCACACCTGGCGTACGGCCGCCAACTCGGCGGCCTATCTCCTCGGTTCACTGAAGCCCGACATGCAGATCCTGGACATCGGCTGCGGTCCGGGCACCATCACCGCGGACCTGGCCGCCCTGGTTCCGGACGGCCATGTCACCGGTGTCGACCACGCGCCCGGCATCCTGGACCAGGCCCGGGCCACGGCCGCCGAACGCGGCCTCACCAACACGGACTTCGCCGTCGCGGACGTCCACGCCCTGGACTTCCCCGACGACACCTTCTGCGTGGTCCACGCGCACCAGGTGCTCCAGCACGTCGGCGACCCGGTGCAGGCGCTGCGCGAGATGAGCCGGGTCACCAGGCCGGGCGGGATCGTCGCCGTCCGCGACTCGGACTACGCCGCGATGACCTGGTTCCCCGAGTCGGCGGGCATGGACGGCTGGCTGGACCTGTACCGCCGGGTGGCCCGCGCCAACGGCGGTGAGCCCGACGCGGGGCGCCGGCTGAAGTCCTGGGCGCTGCGCGCCGGGCTCACCGACATCACGGCCACCTCCGCCACCTGGACCTACTCGACGGCGGAGGAGCGGGCCTGGTGGAGCGGGCTGTGGGCGGACCGGACGGTCGCCTCCGCCTACGCCGACCGGGCCACCGAGGGCGGTCACGCCACGGCCGGGCAATTGCGGGCGATCGCCGAGTCCTGGCGGGAATGGGGACAGCGGGAGGACGGCTGGTTCGCCGTACTCCACGGAGAAATTCTCTGCCGTAAGTCGGCCTGAAAGCGGGAATTCTGGAAACACGGACCATCAGGAGGTTCGCATAATGGTTCCCATCCTGCTGGTACTGCTTCTGGTGCTCATTCTCTTCGGCGCCGGATTCGCGGTGAAGGTTCTCTGGTACATCGCATTGGCCGTCCTGGTGCTGTGGCTCCTCGGCTTCCTGGTGCGCGGCACGTCCGCCTCCGGAGGAAGGAGCCGCTGGTACAGGTGGTGACGTCACTCCCGCGGTAGCAACGGTCCGAGCGGCCCGAGGTCCAGATTCAGGTCCTCGGGCCGCAGTCCGTAGCGCTCGCGCAGCTCGGTCATGCGATCGTCCAGCAGCATCAGCGTGAGCCCGATGCGCTCCTCCTGGTCCTCCGAGAGCTCTCCGGTGTCGAAGCGGCGCACTGCCTGCCGCTCCATGAGCTGACGGAGCAGCTCGACGACGGTCAGGACCAGCTTCACCAGGTCCCTCTCGACGGTGTCGGGCTCCAGTTCGAGACGGTTGCGGCCGCTCACTCGATGCCTCCCCAAGGCGACGGGACCTGTGCGTTCACGGAGCTGATCAGCGCGTTCAGATCGATGCGGACGAGGTCGACGTCCGCGATGCGCAGGGTGAGGTCCCCGGTGATGACGACCCCGCCGGCCAGCAGCCGGTCGAGGAGGTCGACGAGGGCGACCTCACGACGTTCGATCACGGTCACGGGCTTTCCTCCCCCGCCCCGGTCGTCTCACCACTGAAGGAATAGGCGGCCCACGGACCGGTGAGTTCCACGCGCAATCCCGGTTCCTCACCTTTCGTACGGTCCACCAGTTCCACGAACTCCTCGGAATGAGCGCGCGGCACCAAATAGGCCGCGTTCAGCACATTGCGTCCGGGAACGCCGGAGAGCGCGGAATTCTGTGGGGCGTGCAGCCGGGTGTCCTCGGCGAATTCCGCGAGAGTTTCGTGCAGTTGCCGGGCGAACCGGTCGGCTTTCTCCCACATCTCCTCGTGGGCCCGGTGGCTCCGCCGCCGCTGCAGGAGATAGTCCCGCCCGCTGGAGACCTTCGCGGGCGCCTGGGAGGCCTCTCGCTCCTCGGACTCCGCGTAGATCTTGACGCCCCACTCCACCCGGCCCGCGAGCCGGTCCAGGGTGCGCCGGAACCCCTCCTCCCGGGCCTCCAGCATGACCCGCACGCCGCTGTCGTCGCGGAAGACGGTGCCCAGCCGGAGGGGCAGCGGGGTGGTGACGACGGTGAGGGCGTCGATCACGCTCTGGTGGGCCCGGGCCGTCTCGGTCAGCCAGTCCAGGTCCTCCAGATGGGCGCGGAGCGGCTGCTCCGCGAAGTCGCGCTCCGGCACCTCGCTGACCACGGCGATCAGGTCGTGGTGGCGCAGCTGCCGGGGCGGCGCCCCCGCGACCCCTTTGAGCTGGGACTGGAGCGCCGCGTCGAAGGGGCGGCAGACGGCGTACACGTACCGCAGTCCGGTCATGAGGGCTCCTCTCTGGCGCGGCCGCGTTCGATGGCGGGCTCCGGCTCCCGCCGGTACCCGCCGTCGTCCAGCTCCGCGAGCCGGGCACGCAACTCGGCGTTCTCACGGGAGAGTTCGTCGCGGCGGGCGTTGGACGACAGCGCCGGGTCGGTCTCCCACCAGTCGATCCCCATCTCCTTGGCCTTGTCGACGGAGGCGACGATCAGGCGCAGCTTGATGGTGAGCAGTTCGATGTCGAGCAGGTTGATGCGGATGTCACCCGCGATCACCAGACCCTTGTCGAGGACTCGCTCCAGGATGTCGGCCAGGTTGGCACTCCCGTTCTGCCCGTACGGCTCGGGGACTCGGCTCGGGAACGTCATCGGCGACTCCCGCCCACGGCGGCCCGCTCCTCGTCCTCATCCTCGTACGGTTCCTCCTCGATGTCCTCCCCGGCCTCGCTCTCGGCCTCGGGAACGTCCTCGTACTCGCCCTCGGGTACCTCGTCCGGGTCCTCCAGGTCGCCCTCCTCGTCCTCGTCGACGTACTCTTCGGCCTCGTCGTCGGCCTCGGTCCCGTCCGGCTCGTCGGAGTCGCGCGGCTCCTCTTCCGGCTCGGGCTCCTCCTCCGGCTCCTCCTCGTACTCGTCCTCGGCCTCGTCGTCCTCCGGAGCCTCGCCGTCGGGCGGCTCTTCCCGGTCCTCGTCCTCGCGGTCCTCGTCCTCCCGCTCCTCCTCGGCCAGGGCGTCCTCGTGGCTGACGACGACCTCGCCGTCGCGGATCTCCCCGCGCCAGCCGTCCTCGGCCTCACCCCTGAGCATGATGAAGCGGGCGAAGTTCTTGAGGTCGAGCCGGGCCCGGCGGCCCTGGGCGCGCCAGAGGTTGCCGGTCTTCTCGAAGAGGCCCTTCGGGTAGTACTCGATGACCAGCAGGACCCGGGTGAGGTCGTCCGCGAGGGAGTGGAAGGTGACGGCTCCCTTGGTGGTGCCCTTGGCGCCCTCGGACGTCCAGGTGATCCGCTGGTCGGGCACCTGCTCGGTGGTGTGGGCCTTCCAGCTCCGGTTGGACCAGAAGACCTTCATCTGCCAGTCCGAGTGGGTGTCGTCGGCCTGGTTGGCGCTCTTCACGCCCTTGGCGAAGGTGCTGAAGCTCTGGAACTGGGTCCACTGGTCGTACGCGGTCCGCACCGGCACCCCGACGTCGATGGACTCCATGATCACGGTGGGCTTGTTGCCCGAGCCGCCCTTGCGTTTGCCCTTGCCTCCGCCGAGGTTCTTGAGCGCGCCGAGCACGTTGTCCTTGGCCCGGCCGGCGCCCACCTCCAGGGCGGTGCGCAGCGGCCCCTTGCCCTCGGCGAGCTTGCGGCCGCCGTCGAGGGCCAGCTTGGCGAAGCCGGGGCTGTTGCCGTCGGCGATGTCGTTGAGCCTGCCGGTCGTCTCGCCGAGTTTGCGGCCCGCGCCGACGAGCAGCCGCTGGGCCTGCGCGGCCAGGTACTCCTTGGCCTCGGCCTTGAGGTGGTCGACGGCCTCGCTGTGGGCGACGTCCGAGAGCGGGTTGCTCTTCGTCGCGTCCTTCGCCCGGTCCGCGGCCCCGCCGGTCGCGCGGCCGGTGGCCGATCCGAGGGTCTCAGTCATCGCTGCCGCCTCCCCTCGTCGTCCGTGACCGCGTGGCCTTGCGCGCGGTCTTCTTGGCGGCCGTCTTCTTCGCCGGTGCCGCCTTCTTGGCCGGGGCGGTCTTCTTGGCGGCCGCCTTCTTCGCCGGGGCGGTCTTCTTGGCCGGGGGCTTCTTCGCCGCCCGCCCGCCCGACGACCGCCGCGGCTCCTCGGGCGCGTCGTGGCCGGATTCCGGCTCCTCGTCCTCGTCGCGCCCGGACAGCTCCGGCGTCACCCCGGCGAGCCGGTCGCGCACCTGCGAGGTACGCCCGTGCAGCCGGCCGGCGAGTCCTTCGATCTGCCGTTCGACCAGCGCCCCGGTGGCCGCCTTGCCGGCACCGCGCAGGTCCTCGCGGAGCTGGTCCCCGAGCTCCTTGAACTGCGGGTTGTTCTGCAGCTGCTGCGACACCAGCTCCGCGAGCGCCCGCGGGCTGAGGTGCATCCGCTTGCCGGCCACCATGGTGCCGACGGCGAACGCCAGTTTCATCTTCTTGGTACGTCCGAGGACGTATCCGGCCCCTACGGCGAGGCCCAGTCCCATTCGATTCATTGTGTCGTCCCGTTGCCGGTTCCTGTGCTCCTCTGCGTGCTGATCTCCAGCCGGTCGAGGAGCTCGTCCTCCAGGCGGTCGAACTCGTCCTCATCGATCTCGCCCGCTTCGAGCCGCTGCTCGAGGCGGGCGAGATCGGCGCGGACGGCCGCCGGGTCGTAGTACTGGCGCTCGGCCTCGGTGAGCACCTGTCTCACCGTCCAGAGGCTGCCGCGCACCGGTGCGAACGGCAGCAGCAGCACTTCGGTGATCAGTCCCATGCACTCGCCTCCTCAGCCTCGGCCGTCGCGCGCTGTCAGTGCGTCGTCTCCGCGGGCTCCGCGGGCCCCGGCTCGACGAAGCTGTACGGCGGCAGCGGCCCGTTCACCCGCACCTCGATGTGCGGATGGCTCTTGCGGACCGCCTCCACCGCTTCGAGGAAGCCCGCGGCCGACTGCCGGTCCACGAGGAACGACAGGTTGGCCAGCCAGCCGGTCGACTCGGGCCCCGCGCTGACGGCCTCGGCGGCAGACTCCAGCGCCTGCCGCAACTCCGTCGCGTCGTCGGCCTCCCGGGCCTGCACGGCTGCGACGACCATCTCGCCGAGCCGCAGCCGGTCCTCGTAAGTGCCGCCGCCCGCCTGCCGGTTGGCCTCGGTCATGGCGCGCAGCTCGGGGTTCTCCCCCATCACGCGGTGCAGCACGGCCTCTTCGTCGTGGCTGGCCTTCACGTTGTACTCGACCTTGCCGTCGAGGGCGCCGAGCCGTTCCCTGTAGTGCTCCGCGCGTTCGGCGAGCACACCGGTGACGGACGCGTCGTCCGGTGCGACACTGCCGAACCGCATGGGCAGCAGGGGGCCGCCCGCACCCGCCTCGCTCAGGACGTTCTGGTGGGCGAGCAGGTCCTTGCGCTTGGGGCGCAGCCCCTCGGGGGCCTCGCTGACGATCGCCGCCAGCTCGCCCTCCTTGAGGATGCGCACCGGGCGGGCGGGATCTCCCACTCCGCCCATGCCCTCGGGAAGGCCGGGGTGCGAGCTCGCGGTGATGCCGTAGACGTACGTGCTCACTCCTGTTCCTCCCTCTTGCGCGAGCTCGTGGTCTTGCGGGCCCGCGGCCGCGACTCGGACTGACCCTCATCGCGGGCCTGCTTGAACGCGTCGGAGATCGTCTCGGCGGCACCGGACAGCGCCCCCTTGGACTTGCCGCGCGCGCCGGACTCGGTCATCTCACCGACGAGGTCCGGCAGGCCGGGGTTCTTGCGCGGCCCGGCCTCCAGGTCGAGCCGGTTGCACGCCTCGGCGAAGCGCAGATAGGTGTCGACGCTGGCCACGACGACCCGGACGTCGATCTTCAGGATCTCGATGCCGACCAGGGAGACTCGCACGAAGGCGTCGATGACGAGCCCCCTGTCGAGGATGAGTTCCAGGACGTCGTACAGGCCGCTGCTGCCGCCTCCGCCGCCGGACTGCTGTGCCGGGACTACGGTCATGCCGGCCGATCCTCCTTCTCTGTGGATGCTGGGGGGATGGTGGGAACGGAAAGTCGTCTAACGGCGGTGCGGATCGGCCCGCCCGCGTTCGTAACGGCGGACGCGCCGATAGCCGGTGAGCTCGCCCCGCGGGTCGAGTTCCACCCGGTAGCTCGCGAGCAGGCTCATCGTGTCGGGGACCCTGGCGATCTCCAGAACCTCGACCTCCAACGTCCAGCCGTCCTCGCTCTGTTCGAACGACGACACGGACTCGGGCGCCATGCCGGTCAGCTCGGCGAGCTGGGTCCGCGCATGACGCAGCACCTGCATGGGGCTGGGTCGCTCGTCCGCCGATTCCCTCACCTCTTCGGTTTCATCCGATTCGGTCGTAGACTCGTGCTTTTCACGTGAATTCTGTGTTTTTGACGTGTTCGATGTGTTCGACATGGCCACCTCGAACACCGAGTGGCCCCCCGGCCGTTGGCCAAACCTGTCGGTGTCAGCCGCGCAGCGCTGTGAGCCTGCGCCGCGCGGGGCCGAGCGCCCGACCCCGGCGCAACGCCCCCGCCCAGGGGTCGGTGCGGGCCTGGTCGACGGCGTCCGCCAGGGTCCAGCGGCGGGCGTCGACGGCCGGGTCGTCGAGCTGTTCCCAAGTGAGGGGCGTGGCCACGGGTGCGCCGGGGCGGGCGCGCACGGTGTAGGGGGCGACCGCGGTCTGGGCATAGGCGTTGCGCTGGATGTCGAGGTAGAGCCGGTCGCCCCGGTCCTTCTTGCGGGGCTCGACGGTGAGCCGCCCGGGATGGGCGCGGACGAGTTCCTCGGCGATCTCCCTGGCGAAGTCGCGCACGGCGTCGAAGTCGTCGTGCCCGTTCAGCGGTACGACGACATGAACGCCCCGGGAGCCGGTGGTCATCGGCACGGACGGCAGTTTCAGTGCGTCGAGCAGGTCCCGGACGTCCCGGGCCGCCTCCCGGACCTGCTCGAAGTCGTCCACCGACGGGTCGAGGTCGAGCACCAGCCGGTCGGGGCGGTCGATGTCGCCGGTCCGGGAGAGCCAGCGGTGCAGGGTGAGGCAGGCCTGGTCGGCCAGATAGACGAGGGTGGCCGCGTCGTCGCAGACCGGGTGGACGACCGTGCCGCCCTCCTTGGGCACCTCGACGCGCTCGATCCACTCCGGGTAGTGCTCGGGGGTGTTCTTCTGCATGAACATGGGCCCGTCGAGCCCGTCCGGATGCCGTTCCAGCATCAGCGGGCGTCCTCGCAGGTGGGGCAGCATGAAGGGGGCGACGGCACGGTGATAGGCGACAAGGTCGCCCTTGGTGTACTCCTTGCCGCCGCCATCCTCGTCGGCGGGGAACAGCACCTTGTCGGGCCGGTGGATCTCGACGGTACGGCGGCCGACCCTCATCGTGTGCGTGTCCCCCATCGCCTGCTCCTCTCCGGATCGCGATCGTTCAGGGCGCTCACGCGCTCAGGCCTCCCAGGCCTCTCAGGGCTCTCAGGGCTCTCAGGGCTCTCAGGGCTCTCAGGGCGTGATCGCGTGCTCCACCAGCAGCCGTCCGGCCACCGCGATCGCCTCCGCGTCGATGCCCGCCTCGCGCAGCTGCTCCTCGGGGGAGGCCGAGCCCGGCATCGTGCGGACGGCGAGGCGCACCAGGCGGGGCACCGGGCGGCCGTCGAGGAAAGCGTCGAGGACCGCGTCGCCGAGGCCGCCCTCCTCGCGGTGGTCCTCGACGGTGAGGATGCAGCCGGTGCGCTCGGCCGCCTCGCGCAGGGTGCGGCGGTCGACGGGCTTGACCGAGTAGAGGTCGATCACCCGGACCTGGATGCCTTCCTGGTCCAGTGCCTCGGCGGCCTTGAGGGCCTCGTGGACGGTGACCCCGGCCGCGACGACCGTCAGCCGGTCGGTGTCCGAGGCACGCAGCACCTTGCTGCCGCCGACCGGGAACTCCTCGGTCGGGCTGTAGAGGACGGGCGAGGCGCCCCTGGACGTCCGGAGGTAGCGGACGCCGTCGAGGCCGGCCATGGTGCCGACGAGCTTGGCGGTCTGGTTGGCGTCGCACGGGTACAGCACGGTGGAGTCGTGCACCGACCGCATCATCGCCAGGTCCTCCAGCCCCATCTGTGAGGGCCCGTCCTGGCCGATGGCGACTCCCGCGTGGGAGCCGACGAGGTTGATGCCGGACCCGCTGATCGACGCCATGCGGAGGAAGTCGTGGGCGCGGGTGAGGAACGCCGCGAACGTGGCGGCGTACGGCACCCAGCCGCGTGCCGCGAGTCCCACCGAGGCGGCCACGAGCTGCTGCTCGGCGATGTAGCACTCGAAGTAGCGGTCGGGGTGCTCCTTGGCGAAGAACTCGGAGCGGGTGGAGTCCCCGACCTCGCCGTCCAGGGCGACGATGTCACCGCGGGCGGAGCCGAGCGCGGCGAGGGCCTGCCCGTAGGCGTCCCGGGTGGCGACCTCGTCACCGGTCTCGTAGCGCGGCAGTTCCAGGTGTCCGGTGCGTACGGCGTGCAGCATCCGGGCGGCGGGCGGCTGCCGCACCTCGACGCGCAGGTCGCGTACGCCGCCGAGTTCCGTGATCGCCTCGTCGGCGTCCTTGAGCGGCTTGCCGTGCAGGCCTTCCCGGTCCTGGACCGCCTCGACGCCCTTGCCCTTGAGGGTGCGGGCGAGGATCACGGTGGGCTGGCCCTTGGTGGACTCGGCCTCGCCGTAGGCGCGGTCGACGGCGTCCACGTCGTGTCCGTCGATCTCGATCGTGTGCCAGCCGAAGGCCGCGAAGCGGCGGGCGTAGGCGTCGAGGTCGTGTCCGTGCCGGGTGGGCCCGCGCTGCCCGAGCCGGTTGACGTCGACGATCGCCGTCAGATTGTCCAGGTGCTCGTACGCGGCGTGCTCGGCGGCCTCCCACACGGAGCCCTCGGCGAGTTCGCTGTCGCCGCACAGCACCCACACCCGGTAGCCGGTCCGGTCCAGCCGCTTCCCGGCGAGGGCGATGCCGACGCCCACGGGCAGTCCCTGGCCGAGCGAGCCGGTGGCCGTCTCCACCCAGGGCAGGCGCCGCGGTGTGGGGTGCCCCTCGAGCCGGCTGCCGAGCTTGCGGAACGTCATCAGCTCGGTCTCGCTGATCGCGCCGGCCGCCTTGTACGCGGAGTACAGCAGGGGCGAGGCGTGCCCCTTGGACAGGACGAAGCGGTCGTTGCCGGGGTGCTGGGGGCGTTCGAAGTCGTACCGCAGATGGTTCGCGAGCAGCACCGCCATCAGCTCGGCGGCCGACATGGACGACGTCGGGTGCCCGGAGCCCGCGGCGTCCGACGCGCGCACGCTGTCGACCCGCAACTGCTGTGCCAGCTCGGTCAGTTGACGGCTGTTCATGACTCACCTTCCGTACCCTTGGCGGGCTTGTGGGACTCTTCGGACGCCGGGTTGCGCGACGGGGTGGGCGCATGCGGCCGCGGTTCCTCGGGGGCGCCCGGCACCGCCGTGGGCCCCGGCTCACCGAGGGCCTCGTCCGTGTGCGCGGCCCCCGGCCCTCGGCCCGCCCCCGCCTTCTGCGGCGCGCCCGGCATCCTGGCCAGTTCCGGAGAGGCGGTGTCCAGCGGGACGGACCAGGACCGTACGAGGCCCAACTGGACGCCCTGGCGGGGCAGTACGGCGTCGAGGAGCCAGTCGGCGGCGACCCGGACGCGGTTGCCGGGCATGGCGGCGAGGTGGTAGCCGCGCGTGACGGCCCCGGCGACCGGCCCGGACAGCGGTACGCCGAGCGGGTTGGCGGCGGCCTTGACCCCGCCGAGGTCCACGACGAAGCCGAGGTCGCTGTGGCGGTACGGCTCAGGCTCGCCCCGGCCGAGGGAGGCGGCGACGTTGTACGCGGCCACCTTGCCCTGCCGCCAGGCGTGCTGGGCGGTCATCGGGGTGTACTGGCCGGGCTTGGTCAGATCGGGCACGGCGGCCGCGTCGCCGCAGGCGAACACGTCGGGCCGCCCCGGCACCTGCAGCGTGGGCTCGACGAGCAGCCGCCCCCGTTCCATCGGCAGCCCCAGCGACTCGGCGAGCGGATCGGGCCGTACGCCCACACACCACACGAGGGTGCGGGTGTCGACGAACTCCCCGTCGCTCAGCAGCACTCCGCCCGGTGTCGCCTCCTTCACGGAGGTCCCCATGCGCACGTCGACGCCCCGCTGCCGCAGCACCTTGTCGGCGGTCCGCGACAGCTTCTCGTCCATCTCGGGCAGGACCCGGTCCGCGATGTCGAGCAGTATCCAGCGCGGCCGCATGCCCTCCCGCAACGGCTGTTTGCGTACCAGCGCGTCGGTGAACATCTGGCCGTGGGCGGCGACCTCGGTCCCGGTGTAGCCGGCGCCGACGACCACGAAGGTGCAGCGCGCGTCGCAGCTCCTGGGGTCCTCACTGCCCGCGGCGAGTTCGACCTGCCGGGTGACGTGGTCCCTGAGGTAGAGCGCCTCGGGCAGCCCCCGGAAGCCGTGGGCGTGCTCGGCGACGCCCGGGATGGGCAGCAGCTTGTTGACACTGCCGGCGGCGAGCACCAGCCGGTCGTAGGTGAGGGTGCCGACGCCTCCCTCGGGGTCCGAGTAGCGCACGGTGCGCGCGTCGAGGTCGATGTCGTCGGCCTCCCCCAGCACCAGCCGCACGTGGGGCAGGGTGCCGGTGAGGGAGACGGTGACCCGGCGTGGTTCCAGGATGCCGGCGGCGACCTGGGGCAGCAGGGGGAGATACAGGAAGTAGTCGGTCGGGTTCAGCAGGGTGATGTCGGCCTTGTTCCGGGTCAGCCGCGCGAGGGTGCGGGCCGTCCGGTAGCCGGCGAAGCCGGCACCGACGATCACGATGCGGGGTCGACTCACGGTTCGCCTCCGGCGGGTCGCGTGCGTACGAACCTTCCGCGTCCCCCTGGTCAACGGGCCCAAACCGCCGGGCCACCCGATCGAGGGCGGGTTTCCGCCGTGATCCCCGGGTACTCGGACCGCGTCCCGGCCCCGCCCCGATCGCACCTGTCGCGGAGGTACCCCCCATGCCCGAGTACGGATACTTCCTGGCGACCGAGGAGTTCGGTCCCGCCGAGCTGATCGAGCAGGCGCGGATGGCCGAGCAGGCCGGATTCGACTGTCTGTGGATCTCGGACCACTTCCACCCGTGGAACGACGCCCAGGGCCAGAGCCCGTTCGTGTGGTCGGTGATCGGCGCGCTCTCCGAGGCCGTGTCGCTGCCGATCGAGACGGCGGTGACCTGCCCGACCGTCCGGATCCACCCGGCGATCGTGGCCCAGGCCGCGGCGACGAGTTCGGTGATGACGGGCGGTCGTTTCCGGCTCGGCATCGGCTCGGGCGAGGCGCTCAACGAGCATGTCCTCGGCACCCGTTGGCCCCCGGCGGACGTCCGCCTGGAGATGCTGGAGGAGGCGGTCCAGGTGATGCGGCGCCTGTTCACGGGCGAGGAGGTCACCCACCGCGGCACCCACTACACGGTGGAGAACGCCCGCCTCTACACGCTCCCCGACGCGCCGGTCCCCATCGACATCTCCGGTTTCGGCCCCATGGCCACCGCCCTCGCCGCCCGCGTCGCCGACGGCTTCATCACCATGAGCCCCGACGAGGAGCTGGTGACCCAGTACCGCAAGGGCGGCGGGGGCGCGAACCCCGTCAGCGGCGGGACGAAGGTGTGCTGGGGCCCCGACCGGGACGCCGCCGTCCGGCTCGTCCGCCACCTGTGGTCGAACCAGCTGCTGCCCGGTGAGATGGGGCAGATCCTGCCCACGCCCAGCCACTTCGAGCAGCTGGAGCCGCTGGTCACCGAGCAGATGGTCGGCGAGAACACGGTCTGCGGCGACGACGTGGACGAGCACGTCGCCGAGCTGACCGCCTTCGCCGACGCGGGCTTCGACCGCGTCTACGTCAGCCAGATCGGCCCCGACCAGCGCGGTTTCTTCGACTTCTACCGCACGAAGGTGCTGCCGCAGCTCCAGCGGGGTCCTCGCTGACCGGAGCGCCGGCCAGGGTCCCCGCCGACCCGCACCGCCCCCGAGTTCTCGGCCCAGATGGTGTTTCCCTCTCCCCATCGTCTGGGCCGAGTGCATGTGCCCGGTCCGGCCGGACCGGGCACATGCACAACCGGCAGCGGGGCCCGGACGACCTTGCCGTCCAGGCCCCGCTGCTGGAGCTTTCTCGCTTTCCTCTGCCCGCGCTCACCGGTTCCGGCGACGCGGGTCCTCGGGGTCGACGCCGACCTGGGGCGGCGCTCCGGTCGCGCCACCGGGTGCGACGGGCGGCACCGGCGGGTATCCGGCCGGTGCCGTCGCGCCCGGCGGCATCCCGGGCGCCGTACCGCCGACGACGTGGTCACGGCCCGCGGCGAGGTCGCCCTCGTGCTCGGCCGTGGGCCGGGACGCCGAGGGCCGCGCCGCGCTCCTCAGCACGTACGCCGCCACACCGAGCACCACGGCCGTGATGAGCGCGGCGGCCCAATCCGGCAGGCCGAGCGACAGAGCCAGCCCGAGGGCCAGCGCGAGGGCGGCACCCGCGTACAGGGCGAGCGCCCCGGACGCGGCGTACAGCGCGGCCTTGCGGCGCTGCTTGCGGGTCTGCTGCCGCAGCTCGTCGCGGATGGTCTCGCGGGCCACCAGCGCCAGCTCGTCGACCAGGTGCTTGTCCAGATGTTCGAGATGATCCAAGCGGTCCATGGTGCCCGGGTACCCGTGCCCGTGCCCCCGTAACGCGGCATGCGCGGGGAGCGGGTCCCCAACTAGGCTCTGTCCCATGGAGATTCTCGGCACCACGCTCCGCATCTGCGTCGACGACCTGGAAGCCGCGGTCCCGTTCTACGAGAGACTCTCGGGCGGACCGGCGATGCGCTTCGAACGCGGTGGCGTCCAAGTGGCCGCCGTCGGCTGCTTCCTGCTGATGAGCGGCCCGGAGGCAGAGCTGGAGGTCCTGCGGAAGGTCGCCGCGACCATCGCGGTCGAGGACGTCGACGAGGCGAACCGGGTTCTCACCGCCTCCGGCGCCCAGGTGCTGGCCGGCCCCGTCCCCACCCCCGTGGGCCGCAACCTGATCGCCGTCCACCCCGACGGCTCGGTCTACGAGTACGCGGACCGCCGGACGGTGGGGTGAGCGTCAGGGGGCGAACGCGGCCACGACGAGGTCCGTGAGCAGTGCGCCCGCCGTGCCGTCGGGGTCCAGATCAGGGTCGTAGATGGTGACGTTGAGGCCCACGCAGTGCGGTGAGCGGACC
This sequence comes from Streptomyces sp. MB09-02B, assembly GCF_033794485.1. Classification (NCBI taxonomy): domain Bacteria; kingdom Bacillati; phylum Actinomycetota; class Actinomycetes; order Kitasatosporales; family Streptomycetaceae; genus Streptomyces; species Streptomyces sp. MB09-02B. The sequence goes on along the minus strand of NZ_JARGEE010000098.1, from coordinate 1,101 downwards.
AACGGGCGCAGCAGCGCGGTCAGTTCGTCGGGCAGGAGTCCGTCGGGGTCGGGGCTGTCGACGGCCGGCATGACGGACGGGTCGAGGACGTCGGCGTCCAAGTGCACCCAGAACCCTGCCAGTTCGGGCGCCTCGAAGCTCAGCGCGGTGACCCGGGCGAGATCGTCCGCGCCCCAGGTGCGCAGCTCGCCGACGGTCACGACGGGGATCTTCAGGGCGGCCAGTTCGGCGCGCTCGTCCTCGAACGCGTCCCGGATGCCGAAGATCCGTACGTCCTCGTCCCGCAGATAGGGTCGCAGCCCTTCCAGGTCGGTGAGGTCCGGCTGTCCGCGCCCGGTGGCGAGCGCCAGCTCCTCACCGCCGGCCGCCCCGATCCGGTCGGAGTTCCCCGGATGCCGGAAGTCGGCGGAGGCGTCGACGGCGACCAGCCCGTACCGCCCGATCCGCCGCAGCGCGAGCGAGGCGCCCAGCTGGATCGAACAGTCCCCGCCGAGGACGACGGGCAGCTCACCGGCCCGGACGTGCCGCTCGATCCGGTCGGCGAGCCTGCGGGTGTACGAGGCGATCGCACCGGCGTTGAAGACGCCGTCGCCCTCCTGCCAGTCGCCCCGGTCGTAGCGCGGCGGCACCACCACCCCACCCTCCAGCGCGCCGAGCCGCCGCACGATGCCCTGTTCCCGCAGCGCGCCGGCGAGCTTGTGGCAGCCGGGCACGGTTCCCGGGGCGGGCGGCCGCAGGCCGAGGTTGGAGGGGGCGTCCACGACGACGATGTTCCGCATGGCTCCCATCCTGCGCGACGGGGCTGCCCACCGGGACGGGAACGGATCATTCCGGGAGCCGGCCCCCGGGCGGCTCCCGGAGACGGGCCCCGCCCGGGACCGGGCGCTCCATCTCCGTGGTGATCGCCCACCGCTGATGGTCCCGCCAGGCCCCGTCGATGAACAGGAAGTCCGGCGAGAACCCCTCCAACCGGAAACCGCACCGCCGGGCGAGCGCGATGGAGGCGGCGTTCCCGGGCTGCACATTGATCTCCAGCCGGTGCAGCCCCATGAAGGTGAACGCGTACTCGACCACCAGTGCGAGCCCCTCCCCCATCAGCCC
>NZ_JARGEE010000989.1:0-656 GCF_033794485.1 Streptomyces sp. MB09-02B | reverse complement strand
CCCCGCCCCCACCGCAACAGACCCCCCAGGTTGCGATCTGATGACCGACAACACCCGCCACCAGGCCATCAGTGACAGAGTGGGGCGTATGACCACCAGTCCAGAGGAAGCCCAGCCCACCGCCGTCCCCTACGGCACGCCCGACGCGCCCCGCATCGCCGTACGCGGCGAAGCCCGCCTCGACGTCGACCCCGAGATAGCCCGCATCGGAGTCACCGTCCTCGCCCGCGGGAAGGACCGGCGCGCCGCCCTCGACGACCTCACCCGCCGCAACACCACCGTCCTCGACCTGGTCAAAACCTACGGCGAAGCCGTCGAACGACTCGAGACCGGCGCCTTCTCCATCACCCCCGAACTCAAGGAGAAGGGCCGAGGCGAACGCATCCAGGCCTACCACGGCCGCGTCCACATCACCGCCGACCTCACCGACTTCACCGCCCTCGGCGAACTCACCACCCGCCTCGCCGACCTCGACCTCACCCGCGTCGACGGCCCCTGGTGGTCCCTCCGCCCCGACTCACCCGCCCACAGGAAAGCCAGACAGAAAGCAGTCACCGAAGCCGTCCAACGCGCCCGCGAATACGCCGAAGCCCTCGGCACCACCCTCGCCGCCCTCGTCGAACTCGCCGACATCGGCGCCGAAGCCCCCCAACCCC
>NZ_JARGEE010000988.1:0-659 GCF_033794485.1 Streptomyces sp. MB09-02B | reverse complement strand
GGGTCGCCGGGGCCGGAATCGTGCTGACCGCGGCGGCGTCGGGGGAGGCCGTTCCGCCCGACACCGCCGCGGAGTCTTCGGTGTTCTCGGTGTTCTCGGTGCCCTCGGCGCTATCGGCGCTATCGGCGCTATCGGCGCTATCGGCGCTATCGCCCGGAGCGTCGCCTCGGATCAGGGCAGCCGCGTGAGCCGCGTCGTCCACGGCGCGCAGCGTGTCCGTGAACTCGGTGTTCATCAGCTGGCGGGCGAGGGAGGAGAGGATCGTCAGGTGGGCGTCGTCCGCGCCCGCCGGGGCGGCGATCAGGAAGATCAGGTCGGCGGGGCCGTCGGGTGCGCCGAAGTCGACGCCGGCCGCGCTGCGACCGAAGGCGAGGGTCGGCTCGGTGACGTGTTCGCTGCGGCAGTGCGGGATGCCGATGCCGCCGTCGAGACCGGTCGGCATCTGCGCCTCACGGGCCGCCACGTCGGCCAGGAAGCCGTCCAGGTCGGTGACCCGGCCCTTCGCCACCATGCGTTCGGCGAGGGCACGCGCCGCCGCTTCCTTCGTATCGGCGGACAGGTCGAGGTCGACCAGGTCCGCGGTGATCATCTCGCTCATCGCGGGCTCCTTCGCACGCGTATCGCCCGGGGGCTTTGGTGGGCGGGGGTGGGGACGGAAG
>NZ_JARGEE010000987.1:0-660 GCF_033794485.1 Streptomyces sp. MB09-02B | reverse complement strand
GTTCTCACCGAACCAGTAGTAGAAGGAGCCGACCTTGATCACACCACCGCCATGGGCGTGGACGACCGCTCCGGTGGTGTCGGTGAACTGGGTCGCGTTGGTCACGGTGACCGGGGCGGCCTGGGCGGGCGATCCGGCCACCAGCAGGGTGAACACGCTCATCGTGGCGGCCAGCACGAGCGCGAGTGTGCGTCGGAGCATGGGAGTTCCTCACCAACGGTTTGCGGAATTGTTGGTATGTGTGCGGCTCTGTCGCTGGACGGTAGAGCGGAGGGGTGGGCCCGTCAAGACTTGATACATCCGACGTATAGCAATCCAGTCTCTCCCTGTGGACTGACTCCCTGGTGGGTACCGAGTAGTTTCGTCCGCCCTCTGGACAGAGTCTGACCTGTTGCCCATTAATACATCCAGTGTCATCCCGGTGGGATGTACGCCTTCGTGCGGCTCCCGTACACGCCCACCCTCGCTGATGACTCATCCGATCTGTTCGGTCCGCATGCTGATCCGCAGCACGGTCCGTGCTGTCCTGAGGACAGTCAGGAGTGAACTCCCTTGTCAGAACCGCTCACTCGCCGAAAAGTGTTGATGGGCATGGCCGCCATGACGGTCGCCGCCGTCGTCACGCCCGCTCTGGCCGGCCCCGCGCACGCCGCCTCCACC
>NZ_JARGEE010000986.1:0-662 GCF_033794485.1 Streptomyces sp. MB09-02B | reverse complement strand
GCCGCAGGGGGTGCGCAGGGCCCAGAGTCCGGCGGGGTATGTGTGACGGTGGAGAACCGTGGGGCGGCGCCGGGCGGCGGCCGGCAGCCGGACGGACCCCCCGGTCCCGGCCCGCAGGTCGGCCCCGGGCCCACGGGGTGGCTCACCGCGCAGGACACCTCCGTCTCCGCCCGTATCTGCCACCACGTCTCCGCCGTCACCGGCCACTCACCGGCCCGCATCACCCCGGCCACCGCCTTCGCCGAGCTGGGCCTGGACTCCCTGATGGCCGTCCGCATCCGCACCGCCCTGGAGCGGGAGTTCGGCATCGAGCTCCCCCTGCGCGACCTGCTGGGCGCCGGCACGATCGAGGCCACGGTGTCCCGCATCCAACGGGCACTGGCGAGGAGTGGGGCGCCGGCGGAAGCGGGGCCGACGAAGCCGCTGTCGGCGGAAGCGGTCACGACCGAGGCGGCACCGGTCGAGGCCGTGGCAGTCGAGGCGATGCCGGTCAAGGCCGTGGCAGTCGAGACGATGTCGGCCGAAGAGGGCCGGGCCCCGGTGTCGGCGGGCGTGGCGTCGGTCGTCGGCGCGCGGGCTCGGCCGACCGTACCGGCTCGGGCCGGGGGCGCCCGGCTCGCGACGCCCCCGGCGGTGGCGGGTGAGATCGCCCTCCCCCCGCC
>NZ_JARGEE010000985.1:0-663 GCF_033794485.1 Streptomyces sp. MB09-02B | reverse complement strand
CTACGAACTCTGCGAGAACACCCCCCTCAAACCCGGCAGCGAGGAATACCTCGACTCCGAGAAGTACCAACTCCGCCCCCGCGACTGGGAGGCGGCCGAGCGCGACGGACGCACCATCGCCCCCCTGCTCGGCAAGCTCAACGAGATCAGGCGTCGGAGCCCGGCGCTGCGTCAGTTGCGGGAACTGCACTTCCACGACGCCGACCAGGAAGCGGTGATCATCTACTCGAAGAGCGCGGGGTCGAACACGGTTCTGGTGGTGGTCAACCTCGACCCCCACCACACCCAGGAGGCGACGGTCTCGTTGGACATGCCGCGACTCGGCCTGGAATGGCACGAGTCGGTGCTGGTGCGCGACGAGCTCACCGGCGAGGTCTACACCTGGGGCAGGAACAACTACGTACGTCTGGAACCGGGTCGCACACCCGCCCATGTACTGACCGTCCTGCGACCGTCCAACCCGCAGATCGGGGGGTCACCCACACAATGATCGTCAACGAGCCCGTTCCGGACACCTTCGAGGACACGCCGCAGAAGGACCGGGACCCGGACTGGTTCAAACGCGCCGTCTTCTACGAGGTCCTCGTCCGCTCCTTCCAGGACAGCAACGGCGACGGCATCGGCGACCTCAAGGGCCTGACCGCCAAACTCGACTACCTGCAG
>NZ_JARGEE010000984.1:0-675 GCF_033794485.1 Streptomyces sp. MB09-02B | reverse complement strand
CCCCCCTCCAACTCGCCTTCCACACCACCGAAACCCTCCACGAGGGCCTCACCGCCTACGGCTACGTACGGCAGCGCATCAGCGGCCCCCTCGACCCCACCCTCCTCGGCCAGGCACTGGCCCACCTCTCCGCCCGCCACCCCATGCTGCGACTGCGGATCACCGACGACGGCGGCGCCGCACGCCCGAGCCAGTACGCCGCCCCCGCAGGCCCCACCGACACACCACCGCGCTGGTACGGAATCCAGGTCCTCCACCCTCACACCCACAACCACCCCACCACCCACGACCTACGGCAGCTCGAACACGCCTTTTGCAACCGCCCGTTCGACCTGAGGACGGAGGACCCGGTGCGCGCCGTCCTCGTCCAGGACCACGACGACGCACACCTCGCCCACCTGCTCCTGGTCGTCCACCACGCCGCGGCCGACGGCTTCAGCCTCAAGCTCATGGCCGAGGAACTCTGGTCGCTCTACACGGCATTGACGCGCGGAGAACAGACCCCACAACTACCCGCCCCACAAGCCGAGTTCACCGACTACGCCGCCGCCCTGACCGCCGAGCGCCAGTCCCCGGCGTACGCGGAGGACCTCGCCCACTGGCGTGCCCGCCTGGCAGAAAACACGACCTCCCTCGCCCCTCCCCTCTCCCTCCCGTACGACGGAGACCCCGAGG
>NZ_JARGEE010000983.1:0-678 GCF_033794485.1 Streptomyces sp. MB09-02B | reverse complement strand
CTACGAACTCTGCGAGAACACCCCCCTCAAACCCGGCAGCGAGGAATACCTCGACTCCGAGAAGTACCAACTCCGCCCCCGCGACTGGGAGGCGGCCGAACGCGACGGACGCACCATCGCCCCCCTCATCACCACGCTCAACCACATCAGACGGCGGCACCCCGCACTGCACGGACTGCGGAACCTGCGCTTCCACCACACGGACAACGACGCGGTGATCGCGTACAGCAAACGCACCGGGTCCGACACGGTCGTACTGGTCGTCAACCTCGACCCCCACCGCGCCCAGGAGGCCACGATCACGCTCGACATGGCGGAACTCGGCCTGGGCATGGGCGACATCATGCCGGTGCGCGACGAGTTGACGGGCGAGACGTACCACTGGGGAAGGACGAACTACGCACGCCTGGAGCCCGGGCGGGCACCCGCGCACATCCTCCACGTCCAGCTCCCTGCCGACAGCTCGTCCTCCTCGTCGCAGATCGGAGGGTCAGGTACGCCATGACCACGAACAAACCCATCCCGGACACCTTCGAGGACACGCCGCAGAAGGACCGGGACCCGGACTGGTTCAAACGTGCCGTCTTCTACGAGGTCCTCGTCCGCTCCTTCCAGGACAGCAACGGCGACGGCATCGGCGACCTCAAGGGCCTGACCGCCAAACTCGACTACCTGCAG
>NZ_JARGEE010000982.1:0-681 GCF_033794485.1 Streptomyces sp. MB09-02B | reverse complement strand
ATATGTGTATAAGAGACAGCCCCCGCACCCGCAGGAGCGCACACCGCCCCCACCTGCGGCAGTACCCGCCTACGACGCGCCTTCGACCCGCTCTCAAGCCGCCCAGGCCAACTCCCCACCCGGAGCCAGTTGTTCCACTCTCGCCAATTAGCAACGAACGGTGACGGAGCGCGTGCGTAATGTGATGTGCTGGGACCGATCGCGTACATAGCAAGGGCTTACGAAAGCTCACGGGGGACGAGGGAGGGGACCATTCATGGGCTCGGAGCACCACATCCGCCGTTGGGAGTCGGGCGCACTCGCCCACGCCGTGACGGACCCCTTCGGCCAGGGCCCCGTCCCCTGGCTACGGGGCAATGTGACGTACTTCGACGACACGGGCCATGTGGTGCCGTGGTACGTGGAGCCGGGCCCGCCGGAGCCGGACCCCCCGGCCAAAGGAGGCCGCACCGGCACACGAGCCCGTGTGCCCGCCCCCCGCACCGCACCGGGCGGCCCGCGCTCCGCCGACGACGTGCGCCGGCAGATCAAGGGCTTCACCGCAGCCGGTGCCGCCGCCCCCGGCGAATCCATCGACTTCCACATCACCGTGGACCCGCCCCAGGAATTCGGCGTCGACATCTACCGCATCGGCCACTACAGCGGCGACGGCGCGGCCAAGATCACCACCAGCCCCCGCCT
>NZ_JARGEE010000981.1:0-684 GCF_033794485.1 Streptomyces sp. MB09-02B | reverse complement strand
TTCAGCGCATGGAGGGCTAACGGGTTTTTTGCTTGTTCCGGGGGTTGGGAGTGGTGTTAAGGGGACGGGAGTGGGGAGCTCGGTGCGGGACTCGAAGTCCGCCGCTCTCTGCTTCAGTTCGGCCGTCAGGTCGGTAGGTGGGGCGGGCGTCGTCAGGTCGGTGTGGCGGCGTAGGTCCGTGAGGAGGTCGCGGGATTCGGCGGCGGCTCGGCGGGCCGCCGACGCGACCAGGCCGGCCTGTTGCCTGAGGTGGGCCGGGTCGGGCGTGGGGCGGTCCGCCGAGGTCGCCAGGGCATCTGCGGCGAGGGCCAGGCCGTGGAGGGTCTTGGCCACCGAGTCGTGGAGGTCGCGGGCCAGGCGGGCGCGTTCGGACTCCACGGCCTCCGCGACGGCCAGGCGGGAGGTGGCTTCGGAGAGCGCCAGGGTGGCCGTACCGAAGCGGAACATCAGGTTGCGGAGGGTGACGCCGATGATGCCGGCGGCGACGCAGAAGCCGGCGATGAGGAGGGTGTTGGCGCCCGCGCCGGGGCGGTGTTCCCAGGCTCGGTGGACGGTGAGGAGGACGGCGAGTTGGAGGCCGGTGAGGACGCCGGCGCCGCGCCAGCCGTAGAGGAGGCCGGAGAGGAGGGGGGTGCAGACGGTGGCGTAGGCGAGGGGGGAGACCGGGGAGGCGGTGAGGAGGAG
>NZ_JARGEE010000980.1:0-686 GCF_033794485.1 Streptomyces sp. MB09-02B | reverse complement strand
GGGGGCCCCTGCGGGCGGCGGTCGTCTCCGTGGACCGTGCCGAACTGACGGACGCGCTGCGAGCGTTGGCAGCGGGACGACCCCATGGGCGGGTGCTGGTGGGCGACCGGGATGTCGTCGGGCGCGGGCCGGTGTGGGTGTTCTCCGGATACGGCAGCCAGTGGACCGGCATGGGACGCCGGCTCCTCACCGAGGAGCCCGCTTTCGCCGCGGCCGTGGAGAAACTGGACGGACAACTGGCCCCCGCATGCGGGCTCTCGCTCTACGACCACCTGGCCTCCGGCAACGACCTCGACCGCCTGGAAGTGGCCCAACCCGTGCTCCTGGGCGTGCAGTTGGCCCTGGCGGAGTTGTGGCGCGCGTACGGGGTCGAGCCCGCCGCCGTCATCGGGCACTCCTTGGGCGAGGTGGCCGCGGCGGTGTGCGCGGGCGCGCTGGAGGTGTCGGACGCGGCCCGGGTGGTGGCCGTAAGGGCCCGGCTGCTCAGCGGGCTGCGGGGCGGGGCGATGGCGGTGGTGGACCTCGACGACACCGAACTCGCCCTGCTGGAAAGGGACTTCCCGGGGGTTCAGATCGCAGTGCACTCCTCCCCCTGTCAGAAGGTGGTGACCGGGGACGGGGAGTCGGTGGCCCGGTTGGTGGAGCGGCTGGAGAAGGAGGGGCTGGTGCTTTAAAAAAACTCCCGG
>NZ_JARGEE010000097.1:0-24493 GCF_033794485.1 Streptomyces sp. MB09-02B | reverse complement strand
CTTCCCTCCTTTTTTTGTTTATGTTTTTTCTTCGACTGTTTTATATTTTTATTATAGTCCTCCCCCCGATCGGGACCTCCCACTTCTGTACCTCCTGCAGGCGACTTGTCCGGCACACTCGCCCGCAGGTCGTCCGGCAGCGCGCGGTCCCGCTCGGGGGCCTCGTACGAGAACAGCCCGCTCGCGAATCCGGCGGCGGCCATCACTCCGGCGGCGGCCGTCCCGGCGAGGGCGACCATCAGCCCCGTACGGCGGCGGCGCCGGCCCCGGGGACGCCCGGCCGACGGCGAGGCGGTGGCGGGGGAGGAGGGGACGGGAGGCGAGGAGAAGACGGGGGGCGCGGACGCCGCCGACCTCGCCGTGGTCGTCGGCAGCGCGGCCGTCGGCAGCGCGGTCGTCTGCGCCGTGGTCGTCGGCAGCGCGGTCGTCGGCGTCCGGTCGGGGCCGGGCTCGGGGGATCCGGGGGACCCGAAGGTCTCGTAGTGCCGCGGGGTGCCGTGGTGGACGTCGGTCTCGTCACCCAGTTCCACGTAAGGGCGTATCCGGAGGGGGTCGAAGTCCTCCGCGGCCGCCGCCTCGGCCGTACGGGTTTCGAGCAGGGCCTCGGACGCGCGGCGGCCGCACGCGCAGGACGGCGTGCCGTCCGAGGCCCGGGGTGTGAAGCACTCCGGGCATATGTGACTGGTCGGGTCACTCATGTGTTGTTCCTCCCCGTGGAGACTCCAGAGTTTAAGCAAAGGGTCGACACGGAATCTCCCGAACACCTCGGGAATCAGGGGTTCCGGAAAGTCTCGACAGGCCATAACCGGTCACACCGACCACCATGGGAACGGACATGGAGGAAGAGGAAGAAGGAGAGGAGACTGAGGGCGCTGTACGAGGCCCTCGGGTCCTCAGGAGGTCTGCATGACCGACGACACCGGCCACGAGCCCGCGCACGAGCCCGCGCATGAGTCGACGTCCGGGTCCACGTCCGGGTCAAGGCCTGGGTCACCGTCCGGGGCAACGCCCGGGCCCGCCCGCGGGTCCGTCCCCACCGCCGCTCCCGCCGGACGCACACCCCCGCCCGGACCCCGTGGTCACGGCGTTCCCACCTCCGAGCGGGTGCCCGGCGGGGTGATGGTCTCCATCGGGGCCCTGCTGCTGGGGATGCTGCTGGCCGCGCTGGACCAGACGATCGTGTCGACGGCGCTGCCGACGATCGTGAGCGACCTCGGCGGGCTGGAGCACCTGTCGTGGGTGGTCACGGCGTACATGCTGGCCGCGACGGCGGCGACCCCGCTGTGGGGGAAGCTGGGCGACCAGTACGGCCGGAAGCGGTTGTTCCAGACGGCGATCGTGATTTTTCTCATCGGGTCGGCGCTGTGCGGAGCGGCCCAGGACATGCCCCAGTTGATCGGGTTCCGCGCGCTGCAGGGCCTCGGCGGCGGCGGGTTGATGGTGTTGTCGATGGCGATCGTCGGCGACCTCGTCCCGCCGCGTGAACGCGGCCGCTACCAGGGGCTGTTCGGTGCGGTCTTCGGCGCGACGAGTGTGCTCGGGCCGCTGCTGGGCGGACTGTTCACCGAGCACCTGAGCTGGCGTTGGGTGTTCTACGTCAACCTGCCCGTCGGAGCGGTCGCGTTGGTCGTCATCGCCGCCGTGCTGCGCATCCCGCGCCGGTCCGAGCGGCATGTCATCGACTACCTCGGCACCTTCCTGATCGCCTCCGTGGCCACCTGTCTGGTCCTGGTCGCCTCCCTCGGCGGCACCACCTGGGACTGGGACTCGCCGCAGATCGTCGGCCTCTGCGTGCTGGCCGTGCTGTTGGTCGTCGTGTTCGTGGCCGTCGAGCGGCGGGCCGCCGAACCCGTCCTGCCGCTCAAGCTGTTCCGCGTCCGCACCTTCACCCTGTCCGCCGTGATCAGCTTCGTCGTCGGGTTCGCGATGTTCGGCGCGATGACCTATCTGCCGACGTTCCTCCAGGTCGTGCACGGTGTCTCGCCGACCATGTCCGGTGTGCACATGCTGCCGATGGTGTTCGGGCTGCTGCTGTCCTCGACGGTCTCCGGGCAGATCGTCAGCCGTACGGGCCGCTGGAAGGTGTTCCCGCTCGCCGGCACGGCCGTCACCACGCTGGGCCTGCTGCTCCTGCACCAACTGGACGCGGACAGCGGCGACGGTGAGATGAGCGCGTACCTGTTCGTCTTCGGCGCCGGGCTCGGCCTCGTCATGCAGGTCCTCGTCCTTATCGTGCAGAACGCCGTCTCCTACGAGGACCTCGGCGTCGCCACCTCCGGCGCGACCTTCTTCCGGTCCATCGGCGCCTCGTTCGGCGTAGCCGTCTTCGGTACGGTCTTCGCCGGCCATCTCGGCGACAAGCTCACCGACGCGCTCGACGGGGCCGCGCTGCCCTCCGGGGTCACGGTGGAGGGGCTGAAGGCCGACCCGCGCGAGATCGCCGACCTCCCGGCCGCGCTGCGCCCGCCCGTCCTCGACGCGTACGCCTCGTCCATCACCGACGTCTTCGTCTACGCGGCCCCGGTCGCCCTCCTCGGCTTCGCCCTCGCCTGGTTCCTGCGCGAGGACCGGCTGCGGGCGTCCGTGACGGCGCCGGACGCCACGGAGACGCTCGCCAGCAACCCGGTCGAGCGGTCGTCGTACGACGAGGTGTGCCGGGCGCTGTCGGTGCTCGGTTCCCGGGAGGGACGCCGCGAGATCTACCGGAAGATCACCGCACGGGCCGGGTACGACCTGCTGCCCGCCTCCAGCTGGCTGCTGCTGCGGATCCGGCGGTACGGCTGGGCCGAACCCGCCGTCCTCGCCGAGCGCAGCACGGTCCCGATCGACGTGATCATGGCCGCGACCCGGCAGGTCGAGGAGCGTCGTCTCGCCCGTCGCGACGGCATCGACCTCGTCCTCACCGACACCGGCCGCCTGGCCGCCGACCGGCTCGCCAAGGCGCGCGAGGACTCCCTCGCCGAACTCCTCGGCGACTGGTGGGGCCGCGACCGCCCCACCGACCTCATCCGCCTCGTCGGGGAACTCAACGCCGAGCTGTGCGGCTCCGACGAGGAACGGCCGCACGCCGAAGGGGCGATCACCCGCCGGCAGCCCGTCGGGCCGGGCGCCGGCACACCGCCGGCACCACCTACGCCGCCCACGCCGCCTACGTCCCCCACGCCGCCTACGACTCCCACGTCTCCGTCAGTGCCTTCGTGAACCAGTGGTCCGCGTACGCCTGGTGGTTGTGCGGGGCGCTCTCCGCGTAGCCGAGCCGGGCGTACAGCGCGCGGGCCTCCACCAGGTCGTTCCGGGTGTCGAGCACCATCCGCTCGGCACCCAGCGCGCAGGCCGCGTCCTCGGCCGCCGCCACGAGCAGCGCGGCGCCGCCCCGGCCCCGGGCCCGCGGCCGTAGGTAGACCCGCTTCAGCTCGGCCGTCGTGGCGTCCGCCAACCGCACCCCCGCCGTGCCGACCGGCTCGCCTTCGTACCGTGCCACCAACAGCAGCCCGCCCGGCGGCGCGAGGTACTCCCCGGTGTCCGCCGCGACCTCCCGCTCCAGCTCGTCCGGGTCCGTGGCACGCCCTTCGTGCAGCAGGTACCAGCGGTCGCTGACCTCCGTGTAGTACGCCCGCCAGAGAGCGGCGGCCACGGGGGAGTCGTGGGGCTCGGCCGCCACGGACCAGCGTCCCGGAGTCGGCGCGCCGGCGGTGAGGGTCGCGGTGGGGGCCGAGGTCGCGGTGGGGGTCGAGGTCGGCGTGGGTGTCGAACGGGTCATGGGGGTCATTGTCGGGAGCGGGGCCGGGCGGGTCGCAAACGATTTACACCGTCGCCGCGCGCGTCACGCGGCCGTCCCGCCCGCACGCGATTGCCGTTTGAACGACCGGCTTCGGGCAACCCGGTGCGAAACGGCCCGACGGGGCGAGACGCCCGGGCCGAGGACTCTGGAAGGCATTCATGTCCACAGGATTGATCATCGCTTTGATCGTGATCGTGGCGGTCGTGGTCGTCGTGGCCGCCGTCCTGACCCTGCGCGCCCGTGGGAGCGCGGGAGGCGGCGGCTCGCTGAAGCGGCGTTTCGGACCCGAGTACGACCGGACCGTGGCCCGCCACGACGGTGACGAGAGGGCCGCCGCGCGGGAACTCGCGGAGCGGGTGAAGCGGCACGGCTCGCTGGAGAAGCGGCCGCTGCCGAGCGCCGAGCGCGAACGGTACGAGTCGCGCTGGGCGGCCGCCCAGGAGCGGTTCGTCGACTCGCCCCGTGAGGCGGTCGCCGAGGCGGACCAGCTGCTCTCCGAGGTGGCCGCGGCGCGCGGCTTCCCGGACGGGAACCGCTACGAGACCCAGCTGGAGGCGCTCTCCGTCCACCACGCCCACCATGTGCACGGCTACCGCCGGGTGCACCTAGCGGCGCACACCACCGGCGACAGCACCCGGGGCCGCGCGGGAACGGGCGACGCCGACGGCGTACGCACCGGCACCGAGGACCTGCGCGAGGCCATGATCGAGGCCCGCGCCCTGTTCGAGGAACTGGTGACACCGGACCGGCGGGACGCGCGGGCGGACCGCGACGCCTCGGCCGGACACGCGGGCCGCGCCCACGGCGACGGTTCCGCGCGACGCGACGTGCGCGACGGTGCGGCTGCCGACGGCCGCCACCGGTCCCATCTGCCATGGGCGCCGGCCAGGCGCCACGCGAAAGGGAGTTGAGGGGGATGACTGACGACGTGACGAGGGGCGAGAGCATCCGCGGACGCGGTCCGCGTGACACGCGGGAGGCCGACGCGAGGCGCGACGGTACGCGGGCGAGCGGCACCCCTGCGGGCAGCCGTGCGGCGGACGCGAGCGGCGACGCGACGGGCGGCACCGGCACCGGGGCTCCCCTGGTGGCCGGCCACGACACCACCGAGGGCCGCACCGGCGGCCGTACCGAGCACAGGATGATGGGCGTCCGCGACGAGCCCGGCCGGGTGCGGGGCGAGGACGTCCCCGGCCGGGGACGCGGTGAGAACGCCACCAGGGCCTCCGACGGGAACGGCTCCCGGTCCCTCGGATCCCCTCTGCTGCCCCATGACGAGAGCGACAAGCTGACGCAGCGGCTGCAGCACGCCGTCGGCGGCTTCGTCGACGAGCCCCGCTCCGCCGTCGAGGAGGCCGACCACGTCCTGGAAGAGGTCACCGCCCGCTTCACCGACGCGATGACCCAGCGGCGCCGCACCCTGCGCACGTCCTGGGAGACCGGCGCCGACGACCGCGCGACCGCCACCGACACCGAACAGCTCCGTCTCGCCCTGCGCGACTACCGCGAGCTGACCGAACGGCTGCTGCGCCTCTGACGGCGACAGCGGCACCCACCGAGACCGCGCCCCGGGTCGTGCCCCGGGGCGCGGTCTCCTGTGCGGGTGCGGGTGCGGGTGCGGGGGGCGGGGACCGGGTCGGCCGCGCCGGTGCCGGGTCGACCGCACCGCTGGCTAGCGATCGGGTGTCGGGCTCAGCCCTCCTGGCGCTGTCGTCCCTCGCGGCGCTCTCGCCACTCGCGTACGACCTCGTCCACGTCGTACGGCTTCAGGCCGAGCGGTGGCCCCGGTGGGGGTTTGAACATCATCTCGCGGATCTTGGCGTTGATCTCGGTGACGATCTTGCGGACGACGCGCTCCGAAGGGGCCTCGGCGGCCGTCGCGAGCGCGTCCTCGGCCTCCTTGCGCAGGGCCAGCGTCGGGGGCAGGACCGACAGGCCCTCACGGGCCATCTTCCGTTTGATCCACCACAGTTCGTCGTACGTGGTGTCGTCGCCCTCCAGGGGCCGGCCGACGCCGGGGAGGCTCTTGAAGTCGCCGCGCGCCTCGGCGTCGCGGATCTGTTTGTCGACGAAGGACTCGAAGCTGACACCGGGGGGCTTTCGCTCGGTCATGCGTCCATTGTGCCGGAGCCCGCACAGCAGGACGATCCGGCGATTTATCATGCGGCGGCGGCGTGCCAAACGTGCCGTGCGCAGCGACAATTGGAGTTTGACCCGTTAGGAGCGGTACGTGCTCGAACTCACCATGGCCTCGGTCTCCGAGGCGGACGCCGGGGCGACGGCCGGCATGCAGATGGCCGACGCGCCCAGCGAGCCGGGCGGCGTGCTCCGGGTGGGCCGCGATCGGGCGGTGTGCCGGCTCGCGACACCGGACGACTGGCTCTTCGTCTCCCGTGTACACCTGGAGTTCCTGTGCGGCCCGGACGGGACGTGGCAGGTCACGTGGCTGCGCGGCTCGCACGCCGACCCGTCCTCCGAGGTGCGGCTGACCCTGCTGGGCCACCAGCCCTCGCCCCTGCCGTACGGCGGCACGGCGAAGCTGCCGCACGGCAGCTCCGGCGAACTCGTCATCCACGACCGCACGGCTCCCCGCAGCGTCAACGTGGGCTTCTATCACGAGGGCTGACGGGCCCCGCTCCCTTCGGCGGCGTCAGTCGGTCACCCGGGCCAGCGCGAAGCCGTCGTAGCCCTTGCTGCCCACGGTCTGCAGCGCCGTGCCGGTCAACCTCGGGTGCCTGGCGATGAGTTCGATGGCGGCCCGGGTGCCGCGGATGTCCGGTTCGGTGCTGTCGGCGTCGGCGACCCGGCCGCCGCGCACCACGTTGTCGACGACGATGACGCTGCCGGCCCGGGTGAGCTTCAGGGCCCACTCCACGTAGTGCGGGTTGTTGGCCTTGTCCGCGTCGATGAAGACCAGGTCGAACGGCTCGGGGTTCTCGTCGGTCAGCTTGGGCAGCGACTCCAGGGCGGGGCCGACCCGTACCTCGACGAGCCCGTCGAGCCCGGCGCGCGCGATGTTGCGGCAGGCGACCTCCGCGTGCCGGGCGCTGTACTCCAGGGAGATCAGCCGGCCGTCGGCGGGCAGCGCGCGGGCCAGCCAGATGGTGCTGTAGCCGCCGAGGGTGCCGATCTCCAGGATGCGGCGGGCGCCCTGGATCAGGGCGAGGAGGTGGAGGAACTTGCCCTGGTTGGCGGCGACGTCGATGGCCGGGAGTCCGGCCGCCTCGTTGTCGCGCAGGGCCGCAGCCAGGGCCTCGTCGTTCGGGGCGAGGTGGGTGGAGAAGTAGGCGTCGACGTCGTCCCAGGTCCGTGACTCGCTCATGAAGCTGTGCCTCCCGCGCCTTCCATCAGGTAATTACTTAGATCAGCTAAGTAGGTGCGCTAATGAATATAGGCGCGGGACGGGCTCCCTGTCAGCGGTTCCCGGGGGTGTGTCAGCCGTTCGGCGCGGACTTGGGGTCGGCCGGGGTCCCGGACGCGGGTGTCTGACGGGCCCCGGGCGGCACCGGCGCGCCGGGGGGCACCGAAGCGCCGGGCGGCACCGGCGCGCTGGGCGGCACGGGAGCTCCCGGCGGCGTGTGCGCCCCTGGCGGGTAGGCCCCCGGCGGGTAGGGACCCGGCGGGTAGGCGCCCGGCGGATACGTCCCCGGCGGCATGAAGGCCGCGCCCGGCGGCGGTACGGGCGGCAGTTGCCGCTTGGCGTTGCGCTTGAGCACGATCGCGACGGCCACCGCCTTGATCGCCAGCACGGCCATGCCGATGCCGAAGGACAGCAGCCAGCCGGGGATGCCCCATACGGTCCACATCTCGTCCACGTGGATGACCTCTCGATAGGTGTCGTCGGCGGCGGCCCGCCGCAGCGTGTGGTCGCCGGAGATCCGCTCCGGCCGCGGGAAGTCCTGCTCGACGGCGGTGAGGAAGTCCGTGCCGCCCGCGGTGAGGTCGCCGAGCGCGCCGACCGGCGCGCCGAGACGGCCGGCGAACGTCACCTCCGGCGCGTCCCCGCCGATCGCCGAGCTCGGCTCCATGCGGTGCCCGGCGAGCACGTACAGGCCGAGCGCCTGCGGAGTGGTGGCCAGACGTGACAGCCGCATCGGGTAGACGAGTTCGTCGCTGGCGAAGGTGAGGTGGAGCGGGTCGAGGGTGCCCGAGAGAGGGGTGCCGCCCGCCGAGTCCTCCGGCGCCAGCCGGATCGCCACGTACTCCCACTGCTGCCGGACGTACGGCTCCAGCGCCGTGTCCAGGCGGTCCGGGAGCCGGAACCCGTTCTCCTCCAGCCAGTCGCCGAGCGCGCCGGAGTCGGTGGCCGTCAGCCGCGCCACGTCGAACGGGCCGAGCCGCTCGCGACCGACGACGTCCACCTCGGACCGCGGGTCTCCGGGCGCCGCGTCCCCCACCGCGCCGTCGCCCTCGAACATGTCGAACGGCCAGTCGTCCGAGCGTGGCCAGAAGTACTCGCGTTTCTCGTACACGGGCGCGGTCTCCTCGTCGAGCTGGTCGAAGAGGGCCGCGTCGCCCAGCTCGACCGTCGCCCGGTTCGGCACCGGCATGATCCACGCGGCCGTCCGGGCGTCGCCGGAGACCGTCAGACTCATCACGATCTGTTCCTCGCGGCCGTCCCAGCGCACCACGGACCGCTCGCGGCTCACGTACACGCTCCGCCGGTCGTCCGGCACCATCGCGCCGCAGCCGCAGGCGTACGCCGGTGCCACGAGCGAGGCCAACTGAAGCCCCAGCAGCGCCAGTACGACCACCACGAGCCGTCCGCGTGTCCCGCGCCTCCCGTGCGCCCTCAGTACCGGACGCGCACGCCCCCGTACGAAACCCTTCATCCCCCGTGCCTTTCCACTGCCCCGCTGACCTGCCGTACCGCTCGGGGCCATGGTTCCAGGAGTTTGTCAGTGGTCTGTCACCACCGTGCCCGTGATGCGCATCCGTGATCCGCTTCGTGCCCTTGAGCGGGACGGCGGCCTTCCACGCACTATCGTCGTCCGGACAAAACAAGGCGACTCTCAGGTGAAGTCGGGGTTGCCCGCGTCTCACCAGTGGAACGGTGCGAGCCTTCTCGGTGGGACGGTCGACGGGGCGGGAGGACGACAGCGCGTGGCGACGGAGCAGAGCAGACCGGGCGGGGCCGTGGGAACGGGTGCGACGGCGGCGCGGCTGGGGGCCCTGCGGGTCGTGCTGTGGCTGGTCGCCGGCATCCTGGCGGTGCGTCAGATCGCGCTGGTGCTCCACATGCCCAAGGGTGAGCGGCTGACGGATCTGGAGACCTGGGTCGGGCCCAGCGGGGTCCTCCATGTGAACGGCTCGCTGTACGACTCGACGCGGTTCACCGGAACCCCCTTCGGCGGCCTCGTCCTCAAGCCCCTCACCCGGACGGCCGAACAGGCCCTCGGCTGGGGGTGGACCTTCGGCACCCTCCTGCTGGTCGTCGCCCTCGGCCTGATCGCCGCCCGCGCCCTGCCCCAGCCCGTCACCCGCCGTACGGCACTGCTCGCCGCCCCCGTCGCGGTCACCCTGCTGATGCTGTCGCTGCCGGTGCGCAACACGCTGTACCTGGGGCAGACCAGCATCATCCCCGTCCTGCTCGTCCTCGCGGGCTGCTTCGCGGTCCGGGGCGAGCGCACCAGTGGCGTCTGCATAGGGCTCGCCGCGGCCTTCCAGCCGACCGTGCTGCTGTTCGTGCCGCTGCTGTGGTTCACCGGCCGCGGGCGGGCCGCCGCGAGCACGGGGATCACGTTCGCCGGGGCCACCGCGCTGGCCTGGGCCGCGATGCCGCACGACTCGTTCACCTACTGGGTGCACCACCTCGCGGGCGTCGGCCTCGGCGGCCGGGCGGACGACCTCGCCAACCAGTCCCTGCACGGCGCGCTGCTCCGGCTCGGTCTGGAGGGCCCGCTGGAGATCGTCGTCTTCTTCGCGCTGGCCGCCGCCGTCGCGGTGTTCGGCATGCGGCGGGCCGTCCACTACGCCCGCGACGGCCAGTTGCTGCTCGCCGTCGCGATCACCGGCTGTGTCGTGGTCGCCGTCTCCCCGACGTCCTGGAAGCACCAGCTGCTGTGGGTGCTGCTCGCGGTCGTCGGCCGGGTCGCCACGAAGGCGTCCTCGCGGTACGTGTGGCCGGTCGCGGTCGTCCTGGTGATGACCCTGCCGGCGAAGATGATGGTCCCGAACGTGGACGTCCTGCACCCGGTCCGTGACAACGTCGTCCTGCTGGCCGCGCTCGCCGCCGCCCTCGTCGTGCCGTTCCTGTCCCGCACCTCGGAGTACTACCGGGCGCCCGTCCCCACCGAGTACGCCCCGAAGGCGGAGACCCGCTTCAGCTGGGCCCCGCTGCTGCGCCGGGTGGCCACCCGGCCGAACCTGCTCCTCGAACTGCTGCTGATCCGCGTCACGTACGCGGCCTACCAGCGCACCCGCCTGGAGGCCACCGGCAGCCGGGCCACCGCCGAGGAGCACGCCCGGCAGATCCTCTCCGCCGAGAAGGCCCTCTTCCTCGACGTCGAGCACTGGTTCAACCACGCCGTGGTCCGGATCGACTGGCTGCGGAACTTCTTCGACTTCTACTACACGTCGTTCCACTTCGTGGTCCCGCTGACCGTCCTCGGCGTCCTCTACTGGCGCCGCCCCGCCGACTACCGCTGGGCCCGCACGGCCATCGGCTTCACCACGGTCCTCGCGCTCGTCGGCTTCTTCTTCTACCCCCTGGCGCCGCCGCGGCTGATGCCCGGCTTCGGCATCATCGACACCATCCACGGCGTCCAGGACTTCTCCCGCCCTGACTACGGCAAGCTCACCGAACTCACCAACCAGTACGCGGCGATGCCGTCCCTGCACTTCGGCTGGTCCCTGTGGTGCGGCCTCACGATCGCGCTCGTCGCCCCCCGGGTGTGGATGAAGGTCCTGGGCCTGCTGCACCCCTTCTTCACGGCCCTGGCGATCGTGGCGACGGGCAACCACTGGGTGCTGGACGCGGTGGGGGGTGCGGTGGTGGTCGGGGGCGGTTTCGGGATCACATACCTGCTGACGGGGCCGAGGGCAAGGACGGTGACCGGGGCAGCCGTGAGGGAGGAGACGAAGCCGGATCTCCGGGAGGCGAGCCGCTAGTCCGAGCCGACTCACCTAGGGGGTGTTTCGAAAGTCCCGCTAGGACTTTCGAAACACCACCTAGCCGCACCCGTGTCGCGACCGGGTGCGGCTTCGTTTTTTAGAGGTGTACTTATTAGATCTACGTCACTAAAGATGAGGTCTCCATGCCGCGACGTCCTCAACGGAACCTCCCGAAGCCACCCCACATCTTCGACCGTGACCTGGAGTGGAGCGAACTGACAGCGTTCGCCACCGACGAGGATCCGGGGCCGCACCTCGCGGTCGTGTCCGGACGGCGCAGACAGGGAAAGAGCACCCTGCTCGAGGCGCTCACGGAAGCGACCGGTGGCTTCTACTTCGCCGCAGCCGAGGCCACGCGCGCCGAGTCGCTGAGTCTGCTGGGCCGGGAGATCGCTCGTTTCACCGACGCTCCCGTGCCGCCCAGTCCTCAGGACTGGACCGAAGCGCTTGAACTGCTCTTCGGACTGGCCGCGCAGCGCCCCGTCCCGATCGTCCTCGACGAGTTCCCCTATCTGGTCCGGGGCGACGCTTCCCTCCCCTCCCGCCTCCAGGCGGCCATCGGAGTCCCCTTCGGTCGCCATCTTCGCCATCACCCCCGTGTTCTCCTCTGCGGTAGCGCGATGTCGTTCATGGGCGGACTGCTCTCCGGCACGTCACCGCTGTACGGCCGCGCCTGGCTCAACCTCGTCGTGCACTCCCTGGGCTACCGGGAGGCGGCTGCGTTCTGGGGTATCACCGACCCGAGGCTCGCCGTCCTCACCCATGCCGTGGTCGGTGGAACTCCGGCCTATCGGAGGGAGTTCGTGGCCAATGACGTACCGGAAGGACTGGACGACTTCGACGACTGGGTGTGTCGTACGGTCCTCAACCCCATGCGCCCCATCCACGGCGAAGCCGAGTTCCTGTTGAACGCCGAACCGGACGTACGTGACCGGGCGCTCTACCACTCCGTTCTCGCGGCGGTCGCGGCGGGCAACCACACCAGCGGCGGCATCGCGAGCGCGGTGGGCCGCAAGGCCACTGACATCTCACAGCCGTTGACCGTCCTCAGGCGGTGCGGACTGCTGACCGTGGAAGCGGATGCATTCCGCGGCAACCGCAGCGCGTATCGCATCGCCGAACCCCTGATCACGTTCCACCACGCGGTGGTACGTCGCAACCAGGCCCTCACAGCCAAGGGAGGCAAGCTGGACGCCGCCTGGTCCGAGGCCCGGGACACGTTCCTGAGCAAAGTCGTCGGTCCCCACTTCGAGCACCTGTGCCGCGAATGGGTCGCCTGGCATGCCGACTCCGACACTTTCGGCGGCCTGCCCATCGATGTCACCTCGGGAACCGTCGCCGATCCCGTCGCACGTACCTCCCATGAGGTCGATGTCGTCGTACGGGGCGCGGTCGGCCAGGACCAGGGCCTCCTGTTGTCGATCGGCGAAGCGAAGTGGAACAAGACGATGGACACGCGCCACCTGGACCGGCTCCGCCACATCCTCGGACTTCTCACGGCCCGAGGCATCGACACGACCCACACCCGCCCCGCTTGCTACAGCGGGGTCGGCTTCGCCCCCGAACTGAGGGCGGCGGCCGAGCGCGGTGAAGTGGTCCTCGTCGATCTCCCACGTCTGTACAGCGGGACGTGAGCACGCCAGGTCGTCGCTGCGTGGACTCCAGGGCCGGTGGTCATCCGTCCTGGTGATTCAGGTCGGATCCCCGTCTCCGGTCTCCTTCGGGGCGCCACGCTGAACAGCATGTTTCGGTCTGTTCCTTCGGGCCCCGGGCAATGGCGCATGGTGGCGCGGAACGTGCTGCTGGCAGGACTTGGTCTGGCATTGGTCGGCGTCCCGGTATGGCTGTCGGGTGAAGGCATCGACGAGAAGGACATCATCGGTGTCCTGCTCGGCATTCTGGCGCTGGCCGTCGCGGTCGCCGACTACCTGCGTGGCGGCAGCGGCCCTCCGCTCTCTCCCGCCGCGCAGGCCGACGACCTCGCGGGCACGGTGCACGGTCAGTGGTCGGATGAGGCCCGGGCCCGCAAGCTTCGTGATCCTCGCGTTCTCCCGCTCACCTGGACGACCGTCGACCCCGCTGTGGAGCCGATCGCCGACGGCAGCGTTCGCCTCCGCCTCGACGGCCGCCTGGAGGGCGATTTCGAGAGCATGACCACGCGGCTCGCGGACGGCTACCGCCAACTGCCCGACGGCCGCCTGGTGGCCGTCGGCGAGCCCGGTTCGGGGAAGACCGTGCTGGCCATCCTCCTCACCCTGGGACTGCTTCAGCGTCGTAGCGCCGGGCAACCGGTCCCGGTCCTGCTGGCGGCGTCCTCGTGGGACCCGATCTCCGAACCGCTGGACGACTGGATCGTGCGGACACTGGCCGATGTCTACTACCGAGGCCGCCCCGAAATCCCCCGGACCCTTCTGGACCACGGCCTTCTCACGCCGATTCTCGACGGTATCGACGAGATCCCCGAGTCCGCCCGCCGTGGCGCGGTCCGCGCCATCAACCATGCCCTCGGCGCCGAACGGCCCATCATCGTCACCTGCCGGGCCGTGGAGTACTCGGACGTGATCGCGGCGGGCTCCCCCACCTTGCGCCGCGCTCCCGTGGTCCAGGTCGCCCCACTCGCCGTCGACGACATCGTCGCGTACCTCCAGGACGTCGACTGGCCCGACGCCACGAGGGGGTGGGCCCAGGTGTACGACCACCTGCGCACCGCCGCGCTGGACGACCCGGTCCACGCCGCGCTGTCCACACCGCTGATGGTGTCCCTGGCCCGCATGGTCTACCAACGGCTCGACGGCTCACCCGGTGAACTGCTCGATCTCTCCCGCTTCGACTCTCGGCACGCCGTCGAGGACTACCTTCTGGACCGACTCGTCGAAGCCGCGTACGCGCCGGACCGACTGCCGTCCGGCCGGCCGACGGGCGAGCCACCACGCTGGGACGCGGCCAAGGCCCACGGTTGGCTCACATACCTCGCCCAGTACCTTCACCGTCACCGCGAACGCGACCTCGTCTGGTGGCGGATGAGCGGGCGGCTGCTGTCGCCGTGGGTGGCGCCGGGGCTGGGCCTTTGCCTGGGAACGACGCTGATGGTGCTCCTGGCAGGGTGGTTGGCGAATCTGGTGCCCTGGCTCGACAGCTTCGCGGCCTCGGACTCGGCCTCGACAGAGGCGGCCACGTCGGCATTCGACGTCTCCGCCCTGGTCGGTACGGTGATGGCCGTACTGGTCGTGATCGTCTGGTACGCGACCACGGGCAGGGCGCCCGGGCAGCTCTCGTTCGCCGTTCGTGGATCGCTGAGCCGCCTGCGGCAGGGCGCCGCCACCGGGTTGGCGATGACCGCCATCCCGGCCGTGCCCGTCGTGCTCGGGCAGGCCGTGGCCGTCTCGCTCACCGACGAGGGCTGGTACCCCGGCGCGGTCATGGACTACTTCGAACTGCTGGGCATGGTGGGGGCCCTCGCGGCCACCGTCGGTCTCGCGATCGCCCTCCACAACTGGCTCACCGCACGCCCGGGACGCGCCACTCAGACCACGCCCGACCAACTGCTCCGGCAGGACCGGAACTCATCGGTCGTCGGCGCGCTTGCCGCCGGCACGGTGATCGCCCTCGTCATGGGTTCCGCCCTGGCCCCCGTGCTGGCGGCGAGCGACGCCCTCGCCACGGCTGCCATGGGGTGGCGCGGCGAGCCGCCGATGTCCGACTTCCTCGCCGTCCAAGAGGACACACTGCGATTCGATCTCCGGAGTTTCCTGATCACGGAGACGGTCGGTGTCCTCCCGGGGATCATGTGCGCTGTTCTCGTCCTGCTTGCCCGGTCCTGGCCCAGGTTCAGGTTGGCGGCCTTTCTCCTGGCCGTACAAGGCCACCTGCCTTGGCGCGTTTTCGGATTTCTCACCGACGCTCGACGCCGGGGAGTCCTGCGTCAGTCGGGGGGTGTGTTCCAGTTCCGGCACATCCGCCTTCAGGAGCGGCTCAACGACCAACCTCCACCCGAGAGGCCCCGGACGCGGTTTCGACGCGGTGCGATCCAGGTCGGGGCGGGAGCGACGGCGATCGCCTCGATGGCGCTGTTCGTCGCTCTGCCGGATGACAATTCACGGTCGACAATCCTTGTTCAAGGCAGGGAAGGTGTGACACTGGCAAATTCCTATCTGACCTCCGACGGCCGGTGGTTCGCTTATGCCCGGAGCAGAGAATCCAGGGGTACGGCGGCGTCGATGCGAGAAGGTCCTTGGGTGCTTGACCTGACTCCAGGGGACGAGAATACCGGGGTGCGGTATCTCCCCGATTTTCTGGGGACCTTCGAATTCGGCGACGTGGTACTGAAGAGAGATGGTCGCTCCATAGTGACACATGATGGCGGTGCAGAGGTAGTGGTCTGGCACATCGCGCCATCCAGAAAGCCCGAAAAGCGATGCGCCATCGACGTCAATAGGAACGAGGAGGAAGCGGTGGGGATTGCGGTCAGTCCGGATGGCAGCCGCCTGGCCGTGGGCTACTCACTGCACGGCGATTGGGGGGACGGAACCACGCGGGTATGGGATTTGGGATCCTGTCGGAAGCGGCCCATCCTCAAGCTGGGTCACACGAACTCGGCGGTGGAGCATCTTTATTTCGATCCGGAGGCGCGTGTGCTGGCGGCGGTAGTGTTGCGCGGCGGGGAGAATTCGGTGCAGCTGCAGGACATCGCATCGCCGGAACCTCCTCGTTCTCTGGGGGATGGAAAAGTGATCGAAAACGTCTTGCTGGGCGATGGAGGGCGGAACATCGCGCTGCACAATGGGGACGATGGCCTGCGTCTTTGGAATGATTCCCTCTGTAGAGACTATTGCCTTCTGGGGAAGGAATATCCGGAAGCCTTCAGTGAACACGGTCAGGTATTGGCTACCTCCGTAGGGGGTGAGATCCGTCTCTGGGACGCCAATACGGGAAAACGACTGCAAACCGGCCCACCCCTCACGGGACACAGCGGAGCTGTTCGTCACGTGGCCTTCGGCCCCGGCCCTCAGACCCTCACGTCGGTCGGTGAAGACGGCACCGTGAGGCGATGGGATCTCACCCAGCGCTGAGACGGGCCGACGGCGCCGGGAGGCCGTCGGCCCGAGCACAGGGGGGTGGGGTGGTCAGGTGGTGGTCACCCGGAGGTGCTTCACCCCGTTGATCCAGGCGGAGCGCAGGCGGTCGGGATCGCCGGCCAGGCGGAGGCCCGGCATCGCGTCGGCGATCGCGTTGAAGATCAGGTCGATTTCGAGGACCGCGAGGGACTTGCCCAGACAGAAGTGGGGGCCTCCACCGCCGAAGCCGAGGTGGGGGTTGGGGTCGCGGGTGATGTCGAAGGTGTCGGGGTGGTCGAAGACGTCCGGGTCGTGGTTGGCGGAGGCGTAGAAGATGCCCACGCGGTCGCCCTGCCTGACGAGCTTGCCGCCGAGTTCGACGTCCTCGGTGGCGGTGCGCTGGAAAGCGTTGACCGGGGCGGCCCAGCGGACGATCTCCTCGGCGGCCGTCGCGGGGCGCTCGCGCTTGTACAGCTCCCACTGGTCGGGGTGGGTGAGGAAGGCGTGCATGCCGTGGGTGATGGCGTTGCGGGTCGTCTCGTTGCCCGCGACCGCCAGCATCAGCACGAAGAACCCGAACTCGTCGGAGGCGAGGTTCCCCTCGTCCTCGGCGGCCACCAGGGTGGTGACGATGTCCTTCGCCGGGCACTGTTTGCGGTCGGCGGCCATGTTCATGGCGTAGGCGATGAGTTCCATCGCCGACTGCTGGCCGACCTCCTCGGTGATGGCGTACTCCGGGTCGTCGTAGGAGATCATCCGGTTCGACCACTCGAAGATCCGGATGCGGTCCTCCTGCGGGATGCCGATCAGCTCGGCGATGGCCTGGAGGGGGAGTTCGCAGGCGACCTCGGTGACGAAGTCGAAGGGGCCGGCGTGGGCCCCCGCCTCGCGGGCGATGGCGACGGCGCGATGGCGCAGGTTGTCCTCCAGCGCGCGGATCGCCCTCGGGGTGAACACGCGCTGCACGATCTGGCGGACCCGGGTGTGCTCCGGCGGGTCCATGTTCAGCAGGATCAGCCGCTGGGCGTCGATCGCGTCGCGCTCGATGTGCTCGTTGAAGCGGATGATCGCGGTGTTGACCGTCGAGGAGAACAACTCGGGGTGCGTGGAGACGTACTTGACGTCCGCGTGCCGGGTGACGGCCCAGTAGCCCTCGTCCGCGAAGCCCGCGATGCCGGGTGCCTGCGGGATCCAGTGGACCGGTTCCGTGCGGCGCAGTTCGGCGAACTCCGGGAGGGGGACACGGTGGTGCAGCAGGTCGGGGTCGGTGAGGTCGAACCCGTCGGGCAGCGCTGGACAGGGCATCGGCAACTCCTGACGGAGCATCAGATATGAGGAATGGCGGTGACGGTAGTAACGGGTTCCAGAAGTAGCAAGGGGTGCGGGGTCCTCAATCGGCTGCCAATTGCCGCACGCCCCTTGCGGTGCCGGAGTGCCCCTCCGCAGACTGCTGAAGAGAACTAGAACGCGTACTAGTTCTGCGTGGCGGGCCGGGCCGGGACGCCCCGCGCCGCGCGGGTAACCGTCGAGAGGATTCCCATGGCCGCGGAACCCGTGATCGTCGAAGCCGTACGCACCCCCATCGGCAGGCGCGGCGGCGCGCTCGCCAACCTGCACCCCGCCTATCTCCTGGGCGAGACCTACCGTGAACTCCTCGGCCGCACCGGCATCCCCGCCGACTGCGTCGAACAGATCGTCGGCGGCACCGTGACCCACGCCGGCGAACAGTCCATGAACCCCGCGCGCACGGCCTGGCTGACCATGGGCCTGCCGTACGAGACGGCCGCGACGACCGTCGACTGCCAGTGCGGCTCCTCGCAGCAGGCCTCGCACATGGTGGCCAACATGGTCGCCGCCGGCGTCATCGACGTGGGGATCAGCTGCGGCGTCGAGGCCATGTCCCGGGTGCCGCTCGGGTCGGGGTCCAAGCACGGGCCGGGCAAGCCGTTCCCGGAGGAGTGGAACGTCGACCTGCCGAACCAGTTCGAGGCGGCGGAGCGGATCGCCCGCCACCGGGGGCTCACCCGCAAGGACGTGGACGCGCTCGGGCTGCTGTCCCAGGAGCGGGCCGCCGCCGCGTGGGCCGAGGAACGGTTCAAGGAGGAGACGTTCGCCGTCCAGGTGCCGACGACCGAGGCGGAACAGGGTGCCGGGCAGGGCATGTGGCGGCTCGTCGACCATGACGAGGGCCTGCGCGACACCTCGACGGAGGCGCTGGCCCGGCTGAAGCCGATCATGCCGACGGCCGTCCACACGGCGGGCAACTCCTCCCAGATCAGCGACGGCGCGGCGGCGATCATGTGGGCGTCGAAGCGGATGGCGCGGGCGCTGAAGCTCCGGCCGAGGGCCCGGATCGTCGCCCAGGCGCTGGTCGGCTCCGACCCCCACTTCCACCTCGACGGGCCGATCGACGCCACCAAGGCCGTGCTGGGCAAGGCCGGCATGACGCTGAAGGACATCGACCTGGTCGAGATCAACGAGGCCTTCGCGTCGGTGGTGTTGAGCTGGGCGCGGGTCTTCGACCAGGACCTGACGAAGGTGAACGTCAACGGCGGCGCCATCGCCCTCGGGCACCCGGTGGGCGCGACCGGGGCGCGGCTCATCACGACCGCGCTGCACGAGCTGGAGCGTACGGACAAGGAGTTCGCGCTGGTGACGATGTGTGCCGGCGGCGGGCTGGCGACCGGGACGATCATCCAGCGGCTCTGACGGGCGGGGAGGAGAAAGAGGGGCAGGGGAGAAAGGGCCCTGCTGGTCGTCCCGCGGCCAGCAAGGCCCTCCCCTGCGGCGGCAAGTCCCCCGTGCCGCCGTTCCTCCCCCGTGGCGGCAGGTTCCCCCGTACCGCCGTTCCTCCCCCGTGGCGGTCGGTCGTACCGCCCGTTCCCCCGGTGTGCGCGGCCCCCGTACCGCCCACACCACTGATTTCACCGGGGCGCGCATTGTTAGGCAGGGGGGTCGAGGCTGCCAAACAATGGCCGGACGCGATCTCTCCGTTTGGGCTGCCGCATGCGTACGTTGGTGGCGGACGGTGTGGGTGTGGTGGGAGGGGAACAGCGCGGTGGCGGGTCGTCGTGAGGTGCCGGTCGATCCGGGGGCCGGGCCGGTGCAGCGGTTCGCGTTCGAATTGCGCAAACTGCGGACCGAGGCGGGTGGTCTCACCTACCGGGCGATGGCCGAGCGGGCGGGCTACTCGATCACCACGCTCTCGCAGGCCGCGGGTGGGGAGCAGTTGCCCACCCTGCCGGTGGCCCTGGCCTTCGTACGGGCCTGCGGGGGCGACCCGGCGGAGTGGGAGGACCGGTGGCGCCAGGCGGTCGAGGAGGCCGCGGCCTTCGACCCGGACGCCGACGAGCCGGCCGCGGAGCCGCCGTACCGGGGTCTCGCCCGGTTCGAGACCGGGGACAGCGGCCTCTTCTTCGGCCGGGACCGCCTCACGGCCGACCTCGTGGACCTGATGCGCCGCCGACGGTTCGCGGCGGTCTTCGGCCCCTCCGGCATCGGCAAGTCGTCCCTCCTGCGCGCCGGACTGATCCCCGTCCTGCGGGAGTCCGAGGAGCCGGGCCTGCGGCCGTCCGCGATCCGGATCCTGACCCCGGGCGACCAACTGGCCCGCACCCATGAGCTGCTGAGGGAGGCGAGCGGCACCGGCGGCACCGGAAGCGGCACCGGCGGCGGCACCCGCAGCGGTGACACGCTCGTCGTGGTCGATCAGTTCGAGGAGGTCTTCACCCTCTGCCACGACGCCGCCGAACGCGCCCGGTTCATCGACCTGTTGCTCACCGCACGCGAACCGGACAGCGGGCTGCGGGTGCTGCTGGCGGTGCGCGCGGACTTCTACGGCCGGTGCGCCGAGCACCGCGCGCTGGCCGAGGCGCTCGGGGACGCCAACCTGCTGGCCGGGCCGATGAGTCCGGCCGAGCTGCGCGAGGTCGTCGTCAAGCCGGCCGCGGCCGCCGGACTGACCGTGGAGCGGGCGCTGACCACCCGGCTCGTCGAGGAGATCACCGACGCGCCCGGTGGGCTGCCGCTGCTGTCGCACGTCCTGCTGGAGACCTGGCGGCGCCGCCGGGGCAAGACCCTGACCCTCGCCGGGTACGAGGCGGCCGGCGGTCTGGACGGGGCGATCGCCAAGACCGCCGAGGACGTCCACAGCCGGTTCACCGACAGCGAGGCGGCCACCGCCCGCCGGGTGCTGCTGCGGCTCATCTCGCCCGGCGACGGCACCCCCGACACCCGCCGGCCCGCCGAACGGGCCGAGCTGGAGACCACCGGCACCGGACGGGAGGAGGTCGCCCGCGTCCTGGAGGCGCTCACCCGGGCCCGCCTGCTGACCCTCGACGGCCCGACCGTGGACCTCGCCCACGAGGCGCTCATCACCGCCTGGCCCCGGCTGCGCGGCTGGATCGAGGAGGACCGCGACCGGCTGCGCGCCCACCGGCAACTGACCGAGGCGGCCCGGTCCTGGGAGGAACTGGGCCGCGACGCGGGCGCGCTGTACCGGGGGAGCCGGCTCGCCACGGCTCGGGAGTACTTCGGGGGGCCGGGCCACACCGACGACCTGACCGACCAGGAGGCCGCCTTCCTCGCGGCCGGTCTCGGCGCGCTGGAGCAGGAGGAGCGCGCCAAGGTCCGTACCACCCGGCGGCTGCGCGTCCTCGTCACCTCCCTCGCCTGCCTCCTCGCCCTCGCCCTGACCGCCACCACCGTCGCCTACTGGCAGCGCCAGAGCGCCCTGGACGCCCAACGCGAGGGTCTCTCCCGCCAGTTGGCCGCGCAGTCCGCCGCCCTGCTGGACAGCGACACCGACCTCGCGTCACTGCTGGCCATCAAGGCGTACCGCACGAGCCCCACCCGCGAGGCCACCCGGAGTCTGTACGCCGCCGCGGCCGTCCCGCTCGAACGCCGGCTGACCGGACACACCGGGACCGTGTCCGCGCTCGTCTACAGTTCCGACGGCAGGACCCTCGCCAGCGGCGGCTACGACGGCGCGATACGGCTGTGGGACACCAGGACCGGACGTACGAGCAAGGTGCTCGCCCGCCGTGCGGACGCGGACGAATCCGATCTCGTCCGCACCCTGGCCTTCGGCCCGGACGGCAGGACCCTCGCCACCAGCCACAACGACGACGCCAGGCTGTGGGACCTGGACACCGGACGCGTACGGGACTCGGTCGCCCTGCGGAAACCCGACGACGACAACATGGCGGCCGTCGGCTACGACCGGTCCGGCCGCGCGCTCGCCGTCGCCGAGGGCGGGCAGGTGCTGGACGTGGCCGACGGCCGGGCCGTGACCACCCTGAAGGGCCCCACCGGGCTGGAGATGGCGGTCGCGTTCAGCCCCGACGGGCGCACCCTCGCCACCAGCACCCGGGACCACACCGCCCAACTGTGGGACCTGGCGACCGGAAAGGTGCTCCACACCCTCAAGAGCGGTACCGGAGTGGTCAGTTCGCTGGCCTTCGACTCGGCCGGGAAGACCCTGGCCACGGGCACCGAGGACGGCACCGTCCATATGTGGGACGTGGCCGACGGCACGCAGCGGACCACCCTCACCAGCGCCAGCAGCAGGGTCGAGTCCATGGCGTTCGCCCCGGACGGCGCCACCCTGGCCGCCGGCAGCTACGACGGCACGGTACGCCTCTGGGACCTCGCCACCGGCCGCGCCGGCACCACCCTCACCGGCCACACCAGCCCCGTGATGTCGGTGGCGTTCGCTCCCGACGGGGACGAACTGGCCGCGGGCAACGAGGCCGACACCTTCGGTGGCGGCGGCGGTGACGTCGCGATCCGGCTGTGGAAGGCGGGCACGAACCGCCCCCGGGCCACGCTGGACGTCCCGGGCGGCGACATGCAGTCGATGTCCTTCAGCCCGGACGGCGACACCCTGGCCACCAGCAGCGTCACGAGGACCGAGGACCCCAGGGACATGCGCAGCACGGTCAGGCTCTGGGACACGGTCACCCGCCGTACGCGCGCCGTGCTCGACGACGGGCTGACCCGCGTCGGGGAGGTCGTCTTCAGCCCCGACGGCCGGACGCTCGCCCTCACCTCCGACATCCGGGCCCAGCTGTGGGACGTCCGCACCCGCCGACCGCGGATCACCCTCCCCGACCACTTCGTCAACGCGATGGTCTTCAGCCCGGACGGCCGCACGCTGGTGACGGTGGGCGACGGTCTCCATCTCTACGACGCCCGCACCGGGCGGCCCCGCGCCGAACTCCCCAAGGCCGAGGAGAACTCGGCGCTGGCGTTCAGCCCCACGGGCGAGCTCTTCGCCACCACCGGGGGCCAGAAGGCGGAGATCCGGCTGCGCGATCCCGACACCGGACGGGTCCGCCGCACGCTCAGGGAACCGGCCGGCAGCGCCACGCCCGAGGGGGCGCGCGACGATCCGCTCCTGATGTTCCGGCAGGTGGAGTCGATGGCCTTCAGCCCGGACGGCCGCACCCTCGCCTCCGCCGAGGCCGACGGCACGGTACGGCTGTGGGACACCGGCACCGGGGACCTCGACGCCACCCTCACCGTCAGTCTCACGCAGGGTCCGGTCGAGCTCGCGTTCAGCCCCGACGGCCGGACGCTCGCCACGGCCGGGGGCAGCGCGGTACGGCTGTGGGACACCACCACCAGGTACGTCCGGGAGACCCTCCCCGGCGGTGGCGCGGCGAGGCTCGCGTTCAGCCCCGACGGCCGCACCCTGGCGGTCGGTGACTACGGTGACCGTCTCCGTCTGTGGGACGTCGACCTGCCCCTCCCCACCGAGGCGATCGCCGACCTCTGCCGAGCCGTCCACCGGGACCTCACCCAGCAGGAGAGGGCGCTGTACCTGCCGGACCAGGAGCCGGGCGGAGCGTGCGGGTAGGGCCCCGGAACGCGACGAAGACGGCGGCCCCGGGGATCGGGGGCCGCCGCCTTCGGTCTGTGTCGGCGCTCGGTCGTGCCGGTGGCGCTCGGTCGTGCCGGTGGTACTCAGCCGTGCCGGTGGTGCCGGATCAGTACCAGTTGTTGGCCTGCCAGAAGTTCCACGCGCCACAGGGGCTGCCGTAGCGGTCCTTCATGTAGTCCACGCCCCACTTGATCTGGGTGGCCGCGTTGGTCTTCCAGTCGGAGCCGGCGGAGGCCATCTTGGCGCCGGGGAGCGCCTGGACCAGGCCGTAGGCGCCGGAGGACGCGTTGGTCGCGTTGACGTCCCAGTCGCTCTCGTGGTCGACGATGTTGGAGAAGCACTTGTACTGCGCCGAGTTCCCGATCATCTTCTTCGCGACCGCCTGGGCCTGGGAGGCCTCCGACGCGGCCTGGGCGGGCGCGGCGGCGAGCAGGGCACCGGTGGCGGTGACGGCCAGGGTGGCACCGGCGAGGGCCTTCTTCGGGGAGGCGATGCGGCGGAGAGCGGAGCGGGTCACGGGGATCCTTTTCTTCGGGGACGTGGTCGTCGCGGGCATGCCTTCACCACGTGAGGTGCGGTGGGGCGTACGTCGGCGCCGAGGCCCGGATGGGCACGTCGGCGCCGTGCGACTCATCCAGAGAAACAGCCGTGGCGGCCGTCCGCAATGACCCCTTTTGCTAGTTGTGGTCGTATGTGCCCGCGAAGCCCGTTCTGTGACGTGGCTCTCAAAGCCCAGGTCGGCACGGGTAAGACCGTGTGCATGCCAAGCGTTTCGATCTACGAGCCCGGTTCGTATGTGACCTGGGCCCTGTGGGGTGGTTCACGGCTCGCACGACGGACGGTGAGCGGTGTCTCGCACGAGCGTCACGGGGTGGGCGGGGTGAAGGTGACCGCGCTCTCGAAGGCGGCCCTGCGGGTGGCCCGGCGCAGCGCCTTGAGGACCGGGGTGCCCAGGGTGAGGGTCAGGACCACGGTGACGACCGCGCGGCCCAGGTCCCAGCCGAGGGACGTGGCCAGGCAGTACGCGAAAAACCGCGCGAGGTTGGCGGCCGGGGCCGCGTCCGCGTCGTAGGCGATGGTCGAGGCGAGGGTGTCGATGAAGGGCCAGCCGTAGAGGTTCATGACCGTGCCGTACGCGAAGGCGGCGACGAAGCCGTAGCCGGCGAGCAGGGCGAGTTCGGCGCGGCCGCGCAGGCGATGGGCGCCCGGGAGCAGCCCGGCGCCCATCGCGAACCAGCCCATCGTCAGCATCTGGAACGGCATCCACGGGCCCACACCCCCCGTGAGCAGCGCCGACGAGAACATCGTCACCGCGCCGAGGGTGAAGCCGAAACCCGGGCCGAGGACACGGCCGCTGAGCACCATCAGGAAGAACATCGGCTCGATCCCGGCGGTTCCGGCCCCGATGGGGCGCAGTGCCGCGCCGACCGCCGCGAGCACCCCGAGCATCGCCACCGCCTTCGCCCCGAGCCCCGCCTCGGAGAGCGTCGCGCCGACGACCCCGACCAGCAGCACGAGCAGCCCCGCGAACAGCCAGGGCGCGTCCTGCGCGTGTGCGGTCACCTGCGAACCGGGATCCGCGAAGAAGGGCCAGCCGAACGCCGCGGCCCCGACGAGGCTGACGAGGAGCAGGGCGGCGACGGTACGGGGGGAGAGGGGGAC
>NZ_JARGEE010000979.1:0-690 GCF_033794485.1 Streptomyces sp. MB09-02B | reverse complement strand
CCCCCGCCCTCCTCCACGCCCCGTCGCACCCGCTCGGCATCGGAAGGCTCGGCGAGCCAGACGGCAGCCAGCCCGACCCCGGACGCAGCGGACGGCCCTCCGCCCACGTCCACGCCCCGTCGCACCCGCTCGGCATCGGAAGGCTCGGCGAGCCAGACCGCGCCCACCGAGGCACCGGACAGCCCCACAGCCAGGCCCCCGCGCCGCACCCGCTCGGCTGCAGACGGCTCGGCGAGCCAGACGGCAGTCGGCCCGACCTCCGACGCACCCGACACCCCCACGCCTCCGAGCCGCGCCCGCACCGCGTCGGGAGGCTCGGCGAGCCGGCGCGCCACACCCGCCTCCTCGACCCAGCCGCGCCGCACCGCAGGCAGCCCGGACGCACCCTGGCACCACGCCCGCCCGGCCTTCGACACCCCGACGGCCGAGCCGAAGCCGAAGCCCGAGCAGGAGGCCGAGCCGAAGCCTGAGACGGAGGCGGAGGCAGGGCCGGCGCCGAAGCCCGAGCCCTCGCCGACGCCCCCGGCCGCGCCGCAGCCTGAGCAGGAAGCGGCGCCGCAGCCGACGCCCGAGCCCGCGCCGGAGGCAGGTGCGGAGTCCGAAGCCGCGTCCACGCCGCCCAGCGCCCCCGACGACAACGGGACCCCCGCCGACCCTGACGGGACCACCGCCGAGCCCGCCTCCGAAGGC
>NZ_JARGEE010000978.1:0-694 GCF_033794485.1 Streptomyces sp. MB09-02B | reverse complement strand
CCCGTGGAGCCCGCGGCCGCGACCCCCAGCGCGACCACCGCCCCCGGAGGCGTGAGCCCGATCCGCCGCAGCCGGTGGGCGAGATGGTCGGGCCCGCCGCGCCACAGCTCCCGACCCGCCCGCTTCCGCGACACCAGGACGAGGACCGCGTCGGCGGTGGCCACGGCCGTGAGGGCGAAGGGCGCCCCCACACCCGCCCCGTACCCGACGGCGTACACGTGCAGGACACCCCCCGCGAGCAGGAAGCCCACGAACAGCGCCCCGGCCGTGCCGATCACGACGCGCGCGGGCGGCCAGTTGTGCATCAGGAACCCGGTGAGCGCGGCGGCCAGCACGCTGAACAGCGTGGCCAGCCCGTCCATCACCTCGGCCGCCGCACACCCGCTCAGCGCGAACGCGGTGACCGCCCCGACCACCCCGAGCACCCCGTCGGAACGCCCCATCCCCTTGAACCCGTGCACCACGAGGACGATCCAGGCGACGCCCACCATCCCGCCCAGCACGCCGAGTTCGTGGTACGGCACGACCAGCGCGGCACCGACGACCACCCCCGCCGCCCGCACCACGGCCGGCAGCCGCCACACGTCACCGACCAGCCCGAACACCCCGAGCCCCGCCCCGACCCCCCCCTGTCCCTTATACCCATCCCCGACCACACAACACAAGAAAAAAACCTAATCGCGGTCTTCTTTTG
>NZ_JARGEE010000977.1:0-695 GCF_033794485.1 Streptomyces sp. MB09-02B | reverse complement strand
GAGCGCGTCGACGAGGCCCTCTCGCTCAACCCGGACATCGTCTCCACCGCCTGCCCGTTCTGCCTCGTCATGCTGACCGACTCGGTCAACGGCAAGAAGAACGAGGGCAAGGCCAAGGAGTCCATCACGGTCGTCGACGTCGCCCAGCTGCTGCTGGAGTCCGTCAAGACCCCGGTCCCGGACGACGAGCCCCCGGCGGGCACGGCGGAGACGGAGAGCGAGCCGGAGCCGCAGCCGGTCAAGTAGCCGCCCCAGCAAGGCAGTTGTCGTAACGACGCCCCCGGTCCCGCTCGGACTGGGGGCGTCGTCGTGTCACAGCCCCTGCGGCTCACCTCTCGTCGGCCGGGAACAGCTTCTCGATCTCCGGCGGCAGGTCGTCGGTGATCCGCACCACGAAGATCGGCTCCTCGTCCGGCGAGAGGCGGATCGCCACGGCGTCGGACGGATCCAGTCCCTTGGCCTCGTACGCCTCGTACACCGCCGGCTCGGCCGTGGCACCGGCCTCGCCGGGTGTGT
The DNA here is from genome assembly GCF_033794485.1 of Streptomyces sp. MB09-02B. Taxonomy (NCBI): domain Bacteria; kingdom Bacillati; phylum Actinomycetota; class Actinomycetes; order Kitasatosporales; family Streptomycetaceae; genus Streptomyces; species Streptomyces sp. MB09-02B. Next base: position 179 of record NZ_JARGEE010000977.1, on the reverse strand, counting down.
CATCGCAGGGCACCGCACGGGCCGTTCCCGCCCTGGCCCCCAACTCGAACCGCACGTCGCCGCGGTCGCTGTAGCTGTCCCCTCCGTAATCCACCACGAACGCGCACTTCGCCGGGACCTCCCCGCTGCCACTGTCGGCGCTGCCGCCATCCCCCTCACCGTCAGTCGAGCCCTCCCCC
>NZ_JARGEE010000976.1:0-698 GCF_033794485.1 Streptomyces sp. MB09-02B | reverse complement strand
CCCACACCCCCCACCTCCCGATTTCACCCATTCGGCCTACACCACATGCGGCCCCCTCCTCGCCGCGTGAGCATGCGGGTGAGCTGTCCATCCCTCGGAGGAGGCCCTCATGGCCCAGCACAGCACCGCACCACGCTCGAACACCACGTCACAGGAGACGCCGATGTCCCACCGGGGCGCCCGCTCGGAGTGGGCCCACGGCGGGATGGTGTTCGCCGGTGTCCTGATGATGGTCATCGGCGTCATGGGCATCCTCAACGGCATCGCCGGGATCGCCACGGACGACGTGTACGCGAACATCGGCAGCTACGTCTTCGAGTTCAGCCTCACCACCTGGGGCTGGATCCACCTGGTGATCGGACTCTGCGTCCTGGCCACCGGGTGGGGCGTCATCCAGGGCCAGACCTGGGCCCGCGCGGTGGGAATCGCCCTGACCTCGCTGTTCGCCATCGAGTACTTCATGTTCCTGCCCTACGCGCCCGTCTGGTCGGTCGTCTGCATCGGCATCGCGGTCTTCGTGGTCTGGTCCCTGGCGACGTCCCCGGACCCCACGCCGTAGATACGGCGAACGACAACGGCCCTGCGGGCCGAAGAGCGAAGCCGGGCGCAGCCCCGGCTTCGCTCTTCAGGGGCGCGGGGACCGCGCTTGCTCTTATACACATCTAACCTTTCCGACGAAAAACATTTTGGAGATTCCG
>NZ_JARGEE010000975.1:0-706 GCF_033794485.1 Streptomyces sp. MB09-02B | reverse complement strand
ACCTGGAGCCCCATACCCGCGCGCAGTTCCCCGCCCCCCTCCGTCCACTCCACGACCTCGGTCATCATCCGGGGCCCCTCGACGAGGTCGACGACGGCGGGGACGTACGGTGTCCGCTCCCCGAAGGGCGGCAGGTCGTTACGGTGGACGACGGACCATGTGTAGAGCACGGCGCGTCCGGAGGCCTCCTCCCACCGCACGTCCTCGCTCCAGCAGTACGGGCAGAACTCGCGCGGATAGTGATGGGCGCGCCCACAGCCCGCCGCCCCACACCGCCGCAGCAACAACCGTCCGTCGGAGGCGGCGTCCCAGTACGTACGACTGAGGCCGTCGACCTCCGGCAGATCGAACCGCACACTCTTGCCACCCGTCACCACCAGACTCCCCTCACCACCATGCTCCCCTCCCCCGTCAGAACAACCCCAACGCACTGTCGAGGGACCACGTCTGCCACGACATCCCGAACAGCGCCACCACCGAGATGAGCGCCATCATCGAGTTCTGCCCCTGCTCGGCCCAGTCGTGGATCATCAGCACGAGATAGAGGAGGTTGAGCACCAGCCCGCCGACGAGCGCGATCGGCGTGAGGAACCCGAGGACCAGCCCGAGCCCCAGGGCGAGTTCGGCGTAGACGACGACGTAGGCCATGGCCCTCGGCCTGGGCCTGACCACCACGTCGAACCCGCCGCGCACCGCCCCCCACCGA
>NZ_JARGEE010000974.1:0-712 GCF_033794485.1 Streptomyces sp. MB09-02B | reverse complement strand
CGACCAGCACCCGTGGTTCCAGGAGTCGAGGAAGGACCCCGACGGCCCCTACGGCGACTACTACGTCTGGGCCGACGACGACAAACAGTTCCCCGGCGCGCGCATCATCTTCGTCGACACCGAAGCCTCCAACTGGACCTTCGACCCCGTCCGCAAGCAGTACTTCTGGCACCGCTTCTTCTCCCACCAGCCCGATCTCAACTACGAGAACCCGGCCGTGCAGGAGGAGATGATCTCGGCGCTGCGGTTCTGGCTGGACCTGGGCATCGACGGCTTCCGGCTGGACGCGGTGCCGTACCTGTACCAGCAGGAGGGCACCAACTGCGAAAACCTTCCCGCAACCCATGACTTCCTCAAGCGGGTGCGGAAGGAGATCGACGCGCACTACCCCGACACGGTCATCCTCGCGGAAGCCAATCAATGGCCGGAGGACGTCGTCGACTACTTCGGCGACTTCGCCAGCGGCGGCGACGAATGCCATATGGCATTCCACTTCCCGGTGATGCCGAGGATCTTCATGGCGGTGCGGCGGGAATCCCGCTATCCGGTCTCGGAAATCCTCGCCAAGACCCCCGCGATTCCCGCGAACTGCCAGTGGGGCATCTTCCTGCGGAACCACGACGAGCTCACCCTCGAAATGGTCACCGACGAGGAACGCGACTACATGTACGCGGAGTACGCCAAGGACCCGCGCATGCGCGCCAACATCGGC
>NZ_JARGEE010000973.1:0-714 GCF_033794485.1 Streptomyces sp. MB09-02B | reverse complement strand
GCGGGGGAAGAACTCGTACCAGGAGCCGAACAGGGCGCGTTCGCGTTCCACCAGCAGGGGCAACGGCTCGGAGGAGGTGACCAGTTCCCGCAGGGGATGGCGGGTGAGGACCTCGTCCACCTCCGGCGCCAACGCCGCCGCCAGCCGGGCCGAGACGGGGCGGGTGGTGTCCCGGAGCGCGTCCGCGGCGGCGAGGAGGGTGCCCCGTCCGCTCTCGCCCTCGGGGACCCCGTCGGCGGCGCGTGCATGGAGGCGCGCGCCCTCCTCCAGCACCAGTTCGGTGTCGATGCCGGCCGGGACCTTGATGCGGGCGTGGTGGCGCCAGGTGGTGACCGGGTCGCCCCAGCCCTCCACGGCGTACGACCAGACGCCCTCGCTCGGAACGGACACGGTGGCGCCCCAACGGTCGGTGCCGGGTGCCAGTTCGCGCATCGGGGTCCACCCGGCCGGGCGGCCCTCCGGGTCCCGGAGCACGACATTGGCGGCGACCGCGTCGTGCCCCTCGCGGATCACGACGGCCGAGACCTCGAAGGCCTCGCCCACGACGGCCTTCGCCGGTCGGCGGCCGTGGTGGACGGTCGGCCGCACATCGAGGACCGGTATCCGTCCGATGGTGGGAGCGCCCGGAGTTGCCGGGGGTGTCGGGGGCGCCGAGGAGGGCGCGGACGGGCCGGTGTGCGCCCGGCGTGCGGGGTGTGCGGTGTGTCTGTCGGG
>NZ_JARGEE010000972.1:0-716 GCF_033794485.1 Streptomyces sp. MB09-02B | reverse complement strand
CTCCGGTCCCTGGTCCCCCGGCCCCGGCACGCGGTCCTCGGGGGCTTCGTCGGACCGGTCCGACCAGGCGGCCCCCGCCGCGTGCCCGGCCGGCGGGCCGGCGAAGGCGCCATCCTCGCCGGGCCGGCCGTTCGGGGCGTCCGGGAGGGCCGCTCGGACCTCGGACAGGAGGCGCAGGGTGAGGGGGTGGCGGGCGTCGGCGGCGGTGAGCGCGTCCTCCGGGATCCCGTATCGCAGGCGGGCTCGGCGGGCCTCGCTCTCGGTCAGGTCGCCCAGGCGCACGCAAGCCGGCAGGGAGTGCCCCTCGCCGTGCAGCAGCTCCGCCGGGAAGTGCGCCCCTGCCCGCTCCCAGTACTCGGCGCGGCAGGCGACCACGAGCCGAGCCCCGTTGGCCCGCAGCCACTCGGCCGTCCCCGCGGTCCACTCGGCGAGCCGGTGCGCGAGTGCCGGCGGCATCTCCTCGGGCCCGTCGAGGAGCAACAGCAGCGGCCTCCCCTCGGCCTCCGCGAGCCGCGCGAGCCGTTCCGGCCGGATGTCCCCCAACTCGCCCTCGTAGCGCCCGGGCAGCCAGGGCCGCCCGACCCCCTCGCCCGAGGAATGCTCACCGCCACCCACACCGGCGGAAGCGGCGGAAGCGGCCGTGAAGTCCGACGCGGCCCATCCACCCGACGCGGCGAACCCGTCACCCACCCCGGCACCGGTGGCCCCCTGTACCC
>NZ_JARGEE010000971.1:0-716 GCF_033794485.1 Streptomyces sp. MB09-02B | reverse complement strand
TGGCGACGCGGCTTGCGCCGGGCGCGACCGGTCCGCAGGGCGCGGGCCAGCTCACGGCGCAACTCTCCGCGTCCTTGGAGGTAACGAGCCTGGTAAACCGTCTCGTGGACCACATGCATCTCCGGCCGCTGGGGGAACTGGGCCCGCAGAGCCTGGCAGATCTGCTGCGGACTCCACCGTAGATGCAGGCGGTCGTGGATGAAGTCCCGCAGCTCGCGGTTCCGGCTGATCTTTCCCGGCTTGGGGCGGGGCCGGCGGGCATCGGCGCGGGCCTGGGCGGCGTGCGGCCGGTACTGGCCGTTGCCCGGATGCCGGTTGCGGCGGATCTCGCGGCTGACGGTGGACGGGCTACGGGCCAGTTCGGCCGCGATCGCCCGGACCGTCGCCTTCTCCCGCAGCCGGTCAGCGATGTGGATCCGGTCAGCCTCACGCAGATACCGGGACGGGCCAGAAGGCGGCACCACCGCGTTGATCGGTGGTGCCGCCTTCTGCCTGTGGTCGGCGCTGCGGCCGTTACGCCACTTCCTGCCGGTCCGCTCGTCGATCCCGACCAGCCGGCAGGCTTCCTTGTTGCTGTAGCCCTGTTGCACGAGCCGGGAGTATTCCGTCCGTTCCCGGCTCAGCTTCACAGGCCCCTGAGCCGTCCGGTCCCCACGAATCTCGAAGTCCATTGCCACCCCTGAACTGGGGTGTTGCAACGACCACTAGAACTGAAG
>NZ_JARGEE010000970.1:0-720 GCF_033794485.1 Streptomyces sp. MB09-02B | reverse complement strand
GTCCCATCCCGCTCCCTACTCCCTCACCCCCTCCCAACAGGGCTTCCTCCTCGCCGACGCCCTCACGTCCGGCTCCGGAGTCGGCGGCGGCGGTGGCGGTGGCGGTGGCGGTGGCACCCCGGGCCCGAATCCCGCCTGGCTGGCGCGCTTCCGTATCCACGGCGCCGTGGACCCGGACCTGTTCCAACGGGCCGTCGACGTCCTCATGGCCCGGCACCCCATGCTCCGCACGGTGTTCCCGTCCGGTGCGCGCCCACCCGTGCAGCAGGAACTCCCCGCCTCGCTACGGCTTCCCGTCGAGACGGAGACCCTGGCCCACCCCGGCCTGCTGGAGGAACGGACGGCGGAGGAGGCGAGCCGCCGCTTCGAACCCTGGGCCTGGCCCCTGTTGCGCCTGCGCCTCCTCACCGTCACGCCGGACGAACACGTCCTCCTCGTCCACGCCCACCACCTCATCGGCGACGGCTACAGCGCGGCCCTCCTCACCCGGGAACTCCTCACCGTGTACGGCCGTTTCGAACGCGGCCTCCCCCACGGCCTGGAGCCCCTCACCTCCACCTTCCGCGACCACGTACTCCGCCGAACCGCACCACAACAAGCACCGGCCCCGGCCCAGGCCCAGGCAGCAACACCGCTCCCGGCCCCGGCCCCGGCATCGGACCCACAGTCCGACGACTACCGCACCCGCCACCACGCCCCGTACACCCCACCCGTCCTCCA